>JABAHL010000058.1:0-307 GCA_019353055.1 Faucicola osloensis | reverse complement strand
CCGGGAGTCGTTTCATGTGCTGATATCCTCGTTCTCTCCGGCAGAGATGGCATTGTTGCGCTAGGAGGGCCTTTCATTCCTCTTAAAACAGGAAGAAGAGATGGCAGGAAGAGCAGAGCTGAGATTCTTGAGCAGTATCTTCCAGACCACAACGAGAGCATCTCTGTTGTCCTTGACAGATTTGCTGCCATTGGCATTGACGCCCCTGGAGTTGTTGCCCTTCTAGGAGCTCACAGTGTGGGCAGAACCCACTGTGTGAAGCTGGTGCACCGGTTGTACCCGGAGGTTGACCCAGCCCTGAATCCAG
>JABAHL010000057.1:0-313 GCA_019353055.1 Faucicola osloensis | reverse complement strand
AGAAACATGACTGACACACACAAATCCACTTGTCACTCACAAACTATAAGAAACATAAATTAGTAGACAGTGGCATGTTATTTCATGATCATATTATATGTAGGAGAAATATGCTTCCATTTGTGTTCTTAGTGGCCACATGCACAGTCAGTGCAGGTGCAGTTAGGTCCACACTTGCACTTCCCGTCGTTCTCTCCTGCAACCTCCATCACTTCACCCCTCATGTAGCTCCTCTCGGTCTCAACAATCACAAGTCCATAGCTGCTTCCCTTCTTCACGCACTGGCTCTTGTCAGCGCAGTCGCAGTTGCCGG
>JABAHL010000056.1:0-317 GCA_019353055.1 Faucicola osloensis | reverse complement strand
CCGCATCAATCGATACCTACGTCATGACAAACTAAAACCCAAGCTCGTATGGGAAAAAGTCAAAGACGACATCGTATTAGACGACGATGGCTATCTTATCTTTGATGACAGTGCGTAGGGTGCGCACGGCGCACCTTAAAAACATATAATTCATTGATATTATTCAGTGCGTAGGGTGCGTACAACGCACCATTGAAACAGATTTGCTTAGCAATATCAACAACACGCTGATTTTGTTCTTCTATGGGTTTGACCATTTCTAGTTTAAATTCTTTGCTGTACTACTTACGCTGTTTTGTCATGAGAGATTACTCCTA
>JABAHL010000055.1:0-319 GCA_019353055.1 Faucicola osloensis | reverse complement strand
CCGCCACTGACCCTAAGTGGTACGCCCGCGACTCACATGTTCCTGTGTTGGCACCATTGCCCATTGGATTTGCTGTGTTCATGGTTCACCTTGGCACAATACCAATCACTGGCACTGGCATCAACCCTGCTAGGAGCTTTGGTGCTGCTGTCATCTACAACAAAGAGAAGGCTTGGGATGACCAATGGATCTTCTGGGTTGGACCTTTTGCGGGAGCTCTTGCTGCTGCAGTCTACCACCAATACATTCTCAGAGCAGGAGCAATCAAGGCCCTTGGCTCCTTCAGGAGCAATGCCTAGAAAGACCTTTTCCTTTTTCC
>JABAHL010000054.1:0-327 GCA_019353055.1 Faucicola osloensis | reverse complement strand
CTTAAGCCTGGTATGGTGGTGACTTTTGGCCCCTCTGGTCTTACCACTGAAGTTAAGTCTGTTGAGATGCACCATGAAGCTCTCCAGGAGGCTCATCCTGGTGACAATGTCGGTTTCAATGTGAAGAATGTTGCTGTTAAGGACTTGAAACGTGGTTTTGTTGCCTCCAACTCAAAGGATGATCCTGCCAAGGAAGCTGCCAGCTTCACTTCTCAAGTCATCATCATGAACCACCCGGGCCAGATTGGCAATGGATATGCCCCAGTCCTGGATTGCCACACCTCCCACATTGCTGTCAAGTTTGCTGAGTTGTTGACCAAGATTGAC
>JABAHL010000053.1:0-334 GCA_019353055.1 Faucicola osloensis | reverse complement strand
CACCTGGCCACCATCCCCATCACCGGCGCCGGCGTGGTGAAGGGCTTCATGGGAAAGAACCGCTACGAGCTTCTGAACGGCGGGGCCAACTTCGTCTCCCCTGGCTACACCAAGGGCGACGGCCTCGGTGCCGAGATCGTCGGCACCTTCGTCCTTGTCTATACCGTCTTCTCTGCCACCGACGCCAAGCGCAACGCGCGTGACTCCCACGTCCCCCTCTTGGCACCGTTGCCAATTGGGTTCGCCGTGTTCTTGGTGCACCTGGCCACCATCCCCATCACCGGCACCGGCATCAACCCTGCCAGGAGTCTTGGTGCCGCCATCATCTATAACA
>JABAHL010000052.1:0-334 GCA_019353055.1 Faucicola osloensis | reverse complement strand
GTACCAGAGGCCCTTCATGAGGGGTAAACTATACATTCACTTCACAGTGGATTTCCCAGATTCCTTGTCACCAGAGCAGTGCAAGGCTCTGGAGGCTGTGCTGCCTCCAAGGGCTTCTGTTCAGCTTACAGATATGGAACTAGATGAATGTGAAGAAACCACATTGCACGATGTAAACATTGAAGAAGAAATGCGCCGGAAGCAACAAGCAGCCCAAGAAGCTTATGAGGAGGATGAGGACATGCATGGTGGTGCCCAGAGGGTGCAATGTGCCCAGCAGTGAGAACAGGTAGGGTGGTCGTTTGAAGCTGGGCCAGTTAGGTGACTGTTAAAC
>JABAHL010000051.1:0-336 GCA_019353055.1 Faucicola osloensis | reverse complement strand
CTGCTTCAACCACTTCCTCAGTCTTCACTTCTTCAAACCCTATTTTGGTTTCGGTTTCAACCGGAGCTACGGGTTCTGGGTCTTCAGTTTCGTCTGCAGGAGTGGTTTCCTTTGATTCTTCAGGAGCTGGCTTGGCTGCTGGTGTTACAGCTGTCTCTGGCTCTTCTTTTGGTGCCTCCACCTTGATCACCTCCCGCACCTCAGTCTCTTGCGAAGTCGTTTGAGCTGCTTCAACCTCAACAGTGGCCATTTTGGAAGAAAAGAAAACCCGAGGGGGTGATCCGAATGAAATATAGAAGAGGAGGGAGAAGAACTCTTGTAGCTAGAAAGAGTAAA
>JABAHL010000050.1:0-389 GCA_019353055.1 Faucicola osloensis | reverse complement strand
GATTAGAGGCATCGGGGGCGCAACGCCCTCGACCTATTCTCAAACTTTAAATAGGTAGGACGGCGTGGCTGCTTTGTTGAGCCACGTCACGGAATCGAGAGCTCCAAGTGGGCCATTTTTGGTAAGCAGAACTGGCGATGCGGGATGAACCGGAAGCCGGGTTACGGTGCCCAACTGCGCGCTAACCTAGATCCCACAAAGGGTGTTGGTCGATTAAGACAGCAGGACGGTGGTCATGGAAGTCGAAATCCGCTAAGGAGTGTGTAACAACTCACCTGCCGAATCAACTAGCCCCGAAAATGGATGGCGCTGAAGCGCGCGACCCACACCCGGCCGTCGGGGCAAGTGCCAGGCCCCGATGAGTAGGAGGGCGCGGCGGTCGCTGCAAA
>JABAHL010000049.1:0-425 GCA_019353055.1 Faucicola osloensis | reverse complement strand
TGCAGCACCCTTGCAATGAATGCAAGGGTACTGGTGAGACAATAAATGACAAGGATCGCTGCCCACAGTGCAAAGGCGAGAAAGTTGTTCAGGAGAAAAAGGTTTTAGAAGTCATTGTTGAGAAGGGTATGCAAAATGGACAGAAAATTACATTCCCAGGAGAGGCTGATGAAGCGCCGGACACCATCACTGGCGACATAGTGTTTGTCCTCCAACAGAAAGAGCATCCCAAGTTCAAGAGAAAGGGTGATGATTTCTTTGTAGAGCACACCTTGACACTTACAGAAGCACTTTGTGGCTTCCAATTTATACTGACCCACTTGGACGGGAGGCAGCTGCTCATTAAATCCCAACCTGGTGAAGTTGTCAAGCCTGACCAGTTCAAGGCCATAAATGATGAAGGAATGCCAATGTACCAGAGGCCC
>JABAHL010000048.1:0-425 GCA_019353055.1 Faucicola osloensis | reverse complement strand
CCGCAATAGTCCGAAAGGTAGAGCAGGCTTGCGAATAAGAGAATGGACTTGTGCAATGTGTGGCACATGGCATGATAGAGATATTAATGCCAGTCGGAACATTCTTGCGGTGGGGCTTGGCCGTCTGGGAGCAGGAATCCCCTCACTTTAGGGAGGGGAGGAAGTCAAAAGTGTGTCTAACAGCTTACTAACTTATTTCATGAATTTATCAATTATTAGCCTGAGGTATCGCCATGACCCAACATAACCATTTTGATCATGACTTCGTAGAAGACTCTAACACATCAAAAAATCCAGAATTTAGCCAAATTGTTGCCAAACCAATTACACCCTTACCAACTACGCAGAACATCATCCTGAATCAATTAGTCATGACCGCATCAATCGATACCTACGTCATGACAAACTAAAACCCAAGCTCGTAT
>JABAHL010000047.1:0-433 GCA_019353055.1 Faucicola osloensis | reverse complement strand
GAGAAGAAGGCTGAGCAGGCGGAGGACACGACTGTCCCGGTTGAGAAAGTTGAGGATCAGACTCAGACGGCCCATCCCGAGGATCAGAATAAGAAGGGATTCCTGGACAAGATCAAAGAGAAGCTGCCTGGTGGTGGACAGCCCAAGAAAACTGAAGAGGCGGAGGCCTATGAAAGCGCTGCTAAGGCCAAGGAGGAGGAGAAGGAGAAGAAAGGCTTCTTGGACAAGATTAAAGAGAAGATTCCTGGGTATCACTCCAAGACCGAGGACCAAAAAGACAATGAACCTGCACCCTCCCACTAAAACATACTGCCCGCCCTCAGCTTTCGAACTTGGGAATGATTAGTTGGCGATACATATTTCTGCTTTTGATTTGCATTTGGTTTTGCTTCGGCTTGGATTGGCTTTTGGGTTTCTACTACTGTTAATTTTC
>JABAHL010000045.1:0-483 GCA_019353055.1 Faucicola osloensis | reverse complement strand
ACGCAAAGCGAAATGATTTAACTTGGTTTTGATTTTCAAACACTCAAGCTTAAACACCGCATACGTGGCTAAAAACATATGATTAAACCGAGCCCTTTGGCTATGAGCAGGCGACTTACCCAAATTGGCATTTTGCTTTAACGACTTATGATACACTTCAACCTGCCATCGTTTTTGATAGCCGTTGATAAATTTATCCTTGTCGCATTGCAAATCTGAGCATACCAGATATAACACCCCTATACTATCGTCCTTGTTTGTAAAGACTCGGCGTAATAACAAGACTTCATCATGATAGTCATTTAAAAAGCCGTGAACAGGGGTATTATCGGGTAGATTAGATTCATCAATACGTACAAAGTTACCTTTTTCTCTATCATCCGGGGTTAAAGCCACCAAGCGATTTGACTTTAACGCAAAGATGAAATGCTTGTTAGCTTTACGAATATGTTTGAATGTCGCTTTGGCTGAAAACCAAGAATC
>JABAHL010000044.1:0-530 GCA_019353055.1 Faucicola osloensis | reverse complement strand
TGACGTATTTTGTGGGTTATTGTATGTACTAAGAACAGGTTGCCAGTGGCGACAGCTGCCGCATGACTTTCCCAAATGGCGCACCGTCCACGCCTACTTTCAGAAATGGAGTGAGCTTGACGAAGAAAGCAACAGCATTCTTCATCAAGCCTTAAAAAAAATTGGTCAAAAAAGCGCGGAAGAAACACAAACGTAAGGGCAAAACCAGTTTTATCATCATCGATGCTCAAAGCGTTAAGAATACAGATACCGCCAAACACAAAGGCTATGACGCAGGAAAGAAAGTATCAGGGATTAAGCGCCATATTGCAGTAGATAGCCAAGGCTTGCCGCATGCTATCTGTATTACCACTGCCAATATCACCGACCGTGAAGGTGCTAAAACGTTACTTCGTCAACATGCTAAACGCTTAAGCCGGGTAAAAAATGTGATGGTTGATGGCGGTTATCGAGGTGAGGCATTTGCTAATAGTGTTAAATCTATTTTAGGCGAAACCGTTACCACAGAAGTTGCCAAAAGAGATGAACTG
>JABAHL010000043.1:0-539 GCA_019353055.1 Faucicola osloensis | reverse complement strand
CGGGACAAGATTCGACCTCTGTGGAGACACTATTTCCAGAATACGCAAGGACTTATCTTTGTGGTTGATAGCAATGATCGAGATCGTGTTGTTGAGGCCAGGGATGAGCTGCACAGGATGCTGAATGAGGATGAACTAAGGGATGCTGTGTTGCTTGTGTTTGCAAACAAGCAAGATCTTCCTAATGCGATGAATGCTGCTGAGATTACCGATAAGCTTGGTCTTCATTCTCTACGACAGCGTCACTGGTACATCCAGAGCACTTGTGCCACCTCCGGAGAGGGTCTGTACGAGGGATTAGATTGGCTCTCAAACAACATTGCTAGCAAGGCTTGAGGACCCGGAGTCGTAGATTTTGCATGCGCTTTGTTGCAGTCAAGTGCTTCTGGAGTATAAATGGTTGTTCCATGACGTGTTCGGCTGTTAGGAATCTTTTTCTCTAAATATCGAAGTTCCCATATTCCCTCCCATCCTGTTTCCTCGTACCTTGTTTGTGCTTCCTCATTAAACCCTATACTGAGTTTAATTTCGTTCTCAAG
>JABAHL010000042.1:0-562 GCA_019353055.1 Faucicola osloensis | reverse complement strand
AGTTAGCTAGCAAGGAAGTACATCGCAGTGGCACACACAGACCAATCAATCGATACCCTTATATCAATTAGCGGCACCCTCGCCAGCATCGGGCTGGCGCTTGTCGCCATCCTAGTTTCAAAGGCCCCAATAGATCATATTGAGGCTATAGTAGATGATATCTTCTTGTTATCTTCGATTGGATTTCTGTTCGTCGTTGTACTTGGCTACCTCGCACAGAAGCGCGCAAGAGCGACTCAAGCAACGAAATTGTTAAGGGCTGCCGAATGGATATTTTCTGCCTCACTCGCAACCAGCGTGATCGGCGCTGTATTGATGGTCTATGCAGCGGTGTAACTTGTGTTGCTAGCACAGTAGGGTGCGCACAGCGCACCATTAATCTGGGGTGCGGGTGTCTATGTACCAGTACAATATTCCCAGACGCCCCATTAGAGGATATACTACCACAAACTAGGAGTAATCTCTCATGACAAAACAGCGTAAGTAGTACAGCAAAGAATTTAAACTAGAAATGGTCAAACCCATAGAAGAACAAAATCAGCGTGTTGTTGATATTGCTAAG
>JABAHL010000041.1:0-604 GCA_019353055.1 Faucicola osloensis | reverse complement strand
TACCTTTGTTGGCCTCAATTTTAGCATAGCAGGGTTTGCCAACAGGTGACCAACTACGCTGATAACTTTGTCTTTGGTAAAAGCCTGTTTCATCCATGAATAAGATATTGGATAACCCAAACCAAAACGCCATGATAGCTAAACATACGCTAAAACCTTGTTGTTTTACAGGGTCGGCTTCTTTAAAGGTAAAGGTCTTTTTTTAAATGTCCAGTTGATACGATGCAAGGTATCGACAAACGCATTGTAGGATATCCTGACATCAGGATGGTCTTTTAAATATTGTTCTCGTAGCTGTTTAGCGGTGTCAAATTCCTGAGATTTGACGTATTGTTCAAAAGCAATAAGGTCGGTTATGATGTGTTTTACGCCGGTTGGTTGTGCTTTTTTAGGCTGGGTATTACCTTGTTCTTGATACAAATCTATCCAACTGTCTAGGGTATTGCGACAGATACCAAAGGTACGAGCGGTTTTACTTTTGTTGTTCGTTTCTTGCCAGTAGGCAATGGCGCGCTTTCTTAGGTCTTGGTCGTATAGGTTCGGCATGGCACTATCTATCTATGAAAATTTAAATTGTGTTCATTATAATATAGGTTTAACTATA
>JABAHL010000040.1:0-647 GCA_019353055.1 Faucicola osloensis | reverse complement strand
CACAGTTGTTTGACAGGCTTTCTGTCATCAACATTGCCCGCTGTTACGGTAAGATTCACGAGTTCACCTCGGTGGTTGATGATGGCGTGTAATTTAAAGCCAAAGAACCAGCCCATACTGCTTTTTCCTCGTCCTGCTGTATCGGCAAAGACTTTGTTGCGTTTGATACGATGGTTATCACAAACCGCTAGGCTGGTTGAGTCGATGTAGCTAATCCCTGTGCAGTTGCCTTGCATTAAGAATTGTAGGTAGTCACACATGGGATATACGGCTTTTTCCATCAGCTCTACCATTCTGTTGTAACTTGGTAGTCTTGGAAAGGCATTTTTTAGCCATTGACAGACATAGCCATAGTAAAAGGCTTTAAATTCTCGATAGCGTATTTGATGAAATAGTACCAAGATGGTGATGATTTCTGCTAAACTTATTTTGCATGGTTTGTTGCGTCGCTTTTTACTGCTGTTGCTCTTTAGTTTTAGCATTTTCTGCTGTTGCTCGGCTGTGTAGGCTTTGCAAAAGTCGTCGATGTGGCAGTAAAGTTCTACAAGATTGTCCATGTAAGAAGTCCTGGTTAAAGGTGTTTGTGGTGAACTTACTTTAGCATGTTGGACTTCTTTTTTTTATCCTTTCTTATGTCGAATTCAGGT
>JABAHL010000039.1:0-650 GCA_019353055.1 Faucicola osloensis | reverse complement strand
AACCGCCTAAGCGGTTCGGTCAATTTCGTGTGGAATTATGTCAATGATTTGAGTTACAGACACCTACAAAAAACTGGCAAATTCTTTAGTGCTTACGACCTAAACGAATATACCAAAGGTAGCGGTGAACTACTTGGCTTACACTCGCAAACCATCCAAGCCATCAACGAAACCCACGCCAAAAGCCGTAAACAGTTTAAAAAGGCAAAGTTAAACTGGCGAACCAACAACCCAACATCAAAGCGTAAAAGCTTAGGTTGGCTACCATTTAAACAATCTGCCATCAAGCATATTGCCACCCACCAAACAGGCAAAAAAGGCTTAAAATCCACCTTGCAACTATCCCTAGCCAAAGGACAAAAGCTAGTCATCGACCTATGGGACAGCTACAACCTTAGCCTATATCAAATTAACACTTGCGAGTTAGTCCAAGACAGTCGTAACCGTTGGTATGCCTGTATCACCGTCAAAGAATACCCCAAACAATCATGTGGAACTGGTAGCGTAGGTATTGATTTAGGTTTAAAAGACAGTGCTACAGCCTCAAATGGCGATAAACTACAAATCAAGCAAACGCTCAAATATGCCAAAGCATTAGCCACCGCCCAACGTGCCAAAAACAAACAGCGTGTCAAAGCGATTCATGCCAA
>JABAHL010000038.1:0-687 GCA_019353055.1 Faucicola osloensis | reverse complement strand
CCAGAGATTGAGAATACGTCTTCGATTGGCATCAAGAATGGTTTGTCAATCGCACGTTCTGGTTCTGGGATGTAGCTGTCTAGGGTGTCAAGTAGTTCTAGTACGGCTGGTTCACCGTATTTGCCTTCGCCGCCGTTTAGGGCTTCTAGGGCAGAACCTTTGATGATTGGGGTGTCATCGCCAGGGAAGTCGTAGCTTGATAGTAGTTCACGTACTTCCATTTCTACGAGTTCTAGTAGTTCTTCGTCATCAACCATGTCACATTTGTTCATGAATACCATGATGTATGGTACACCTACTTGGCGTGATAGTAGGATGTGTTCACGGGTTTGTGGCATTGGGCCGTCAGTGGCTGATACGACTAGGATAGCGCCGTCCATCTGTGCGGCACCGGTGATCATGTTTTTAACATAGTCAGCGTGGCCAGGACAGTCTACGTGTGCGTAGTGACGTGCTTGGGTGTCATATTCAATGTGTGAGGTGTTGATGGTGATACCACGGGCTTTTTCTTCAGGGGCTGAGTCAATTGACGCGTAGTCTTTGGCTTCACCACCGTTGTGTTTTGCTGCTACAGTCGCAATCGCAGCTGTTAGGGTTGTTTTACCATGGTCAACGTGTCCAATGGTGCCTACGTTAACGTGTGGTTTAGTACGTTCAAACTTGGCCTTTGCCATAATTTAATCCTCT
>JABAHL010000037.1:0-846 GCA_019353055.1 Faucicola osloensis | reverse complement strand
AGAACCTGTATTCATAAATAAAAATAATATATTTCATTAAATATATTAACTTGTTATGTTAAAATCTAAGGATGACAAATAAGAGCTATCCCACCGACCTAACAGACGAACAATGGCAACTCATCGCACCACATTTTAGCAACCAAAGACGCTACAAATGGGAAAAACGAGAGCTTATCAATGCCGTGCTTTATATTACCAAAACAGGCTGTCAATGGCGAATGTTACCCAATGATTTTCCACCATACCCGACAGTCTGGAGTTTCTATCGCAGAGCCAATCAAGCAGGGCTTTGGGATGAAATACTACAAACATTGGTTAAAAAAAACGATTGAGCGTTGGCAAAACAGCAACACCAACCTACGCCATTATTGACTCTCAAAGTGTTAAAACTACCAGTAAATCAGAGCAAAAGGGCTTTGATGGTGGTAAAAAGGTTAAAGGTCGAAAACGACATGTCCTTGTTGATACTATCGGTAATCTACTAGGCGTTGTTGTTCATGCGGCTAACATTCATGACACTAGAGCGGGTATTATGGTTGTTGATAAGGCATTAAAAACCTATCCAACCATTGAAGCTATTTCAGCAGATGCAGGTTATCGCAAAACCTTTGAGCAAGATGTTATGAACAATCATAATATCCCTGTTGATATTTCTACAAAAATCAATGGTGAGTGGAGAATCATTGCTAAACGTTGGGTGGTCGAGCGTAATTTCGCTTGGTTAAATAATGCTCGTCGTCTCGCTAAAGATTTTGAAATTACGGTTTTATCTGCTGAATCTTTTATTAAAATTGCTCATATCACTCAATTGTTGAGAAATATGTGCTTGTGAATACAGCTTCT
>JABAHL010000036.1:0-848 GCA_019353055.1 Faucicola osloensis | reverse complement strand
TAGGGCGTGTCCCTAATTTGAATAAGCCCAAAAGAGCCCTATTTTAACCCTATATTCCAACAAAATATAGGCAAACACAAACAATGGCGAGAACCGCAATAACTGACAACACATGGGAACAATTACAAACAACCATGAAAGCGCACGGCTGTCATCAATGGAAGAACGACCGTACTGTTATGGAAGCCATACTATGGAAGCTAAGAACAGGTGCACCATGGCGAGACATACCTATTGAGCTAGGGTCATGGAAAACCGCTTATAACCGCTTTAACCGATGGTCTAAAAAAGGCTTGTGGCAGAATTTTTTTTTGATCTACGAAAAGAAATTGACAAAGAATGGGTATTCATCGACGGAAGTTATGTACGGTGTCATCAACATGCAAGTGGAGCTCGGCGTGGTTTCGATAGAGCAATTGGACAAAGCCGTGGCGGAAACACGACAAAAATACACCTATGTGTGGACTCGCATGGAAATCCGCTCGATTTTAAAGTCACTGGGGGTAACGTGCACGACAGTCAAGTTGCAAACGACTTGATAGAAGTCATACAAGAAGCCCAGTATTTTATCGCTGACAAAGGGTATGATTCTCAAGAAATCAGAGATAAAGCGATAGAACACGGTATGAAAGCTATTATACCAAAGCGTAAAAATGCCAAGCAACCTAACCCTGATTTTGATAGCTACCTTTATAAATTACGCCACTTAGTCGAGAATGCATTTGCACGATTAAAGCAGTTTCGTAGTATTGCTACTCGCTATGAGAAATTAGCTCGTAATTTTAAATCGATGCTTTACTTGGCTTGCTCTATTATTCATTCTAAGTTAAATTGAGGACACGCCCTAG
>JABAHL010000035.1:0-872 GCA_019353055.1 Faucicola osloensis | reverse complement strand
TAACATTTTAATCTCTCCGATTCCCCTCCTCCTTGCGTGTTCCCTTTCTGCTAATTAAAATCCGCTTATCTCTCAGTGTTAGTGCTGAAACATTTCATCAATGGCCACAGCGGAGGTTGCTTCTGTTCAAAACGCGCTTCATGAGGAGATCAAAAACGAGGAACCGTTAGTGCAAGCTCTGGAGGCTAAAGCGGAAGAGCCCATTTCAGCTGCACCAGAGTCAGCACCAGCACCAGAGGCTGCCACAGCGGAAGAGCCGAAGCAAGAAGATCAGCCCCCGGAAGCTGAAGCTCCTGTGGAAGTGGCGGAAGAAACCAAGACTGTCGATGAAGAGGTTCCCGCTGAAGCAGAGAAGAAAGAAGAGGAAGCTCCGGCGGCAGAGGAAAAGGAGCCCGAGGCTGCCGTAGAGGCAGAGCCAGCCACTGAACCGGCCGTGGAGGAAACCAAGGAAGAACAAGCGCTGGAGGAAACTGCAGATGTAGCCGCGGAGAAGCCAGAGGCGGCAGGAGAAGAGGAGGCAGCGCCACAGGTGGAAGAGGAAAAGAAAGCCGTGGAGGCTGAAAAGACTGGGGAGTAAGGTCGATGATCATCAGTTGAAGGACGTACATGTGTCTGTGTGCTTTCTATAATAAGAACCAATATTGTATTAATTGAGCTGTGAAGAATGGATGCATGCCGCCAATTGGAGCCTGACACGTGGACGTCATGGGGCCACTAATCTGCCTTTAGGATTCTAGTTTATGTTCGAGTCTATTTACTGGTTCCCTTGCCCTCTGTCTGTTGCATGGATGTATGTCTGACCGATCACCTTACGTAGGTGATATGAGCTGTGCTTAATTATGTTGTTGAATAATAAATTACTTTACTCTACA
>JABAHL010000034.1:0-1524 GCA_019353055.1 Faucicola osloensis | reverse complement strand
AATCAAAACCAAGTTAAATCATTTCGCTTTGCGTACGAAGTTACTAATTTCTGCTAATCAGTCGGCTTTTGCCCAGCTTAAGGCTATTAGCGGTGCGTAACTTCAGTTAATTATTTATTTACTACTTGGTTGAAAATAGCTCATTTGGCTAGTAAAAAATACCAGCCCGATGAATGGTATTGGTGCTTAACCCTATCTGGGTCGATTGTATCTGGCGCAGTTTTGCATTTTTATTGAACATTTTATCTGGAGAGGGCCTGCAATATAAGTTTCAATCATTCCAACGGTTTTTATGGGTTAAAAAAGCATTGTTTTTGTGCGAAAAATAGTATGGTTTTATTTATATGCCTTTAAATGGTTCAAATTTCAGCCGAAATCCTGCATCAAGCTTATAAATAGGGAAAGTGAAAATGCTTTTTAGTTCTTTAATAATACAAATATATGATTTTATTATCTTTTGTTGAGTTGGCATAACCTTTGCAAGATACATTTTGATGCAATTTAAAACATAAATCAGTCAAATATCCATCATGGGGAGATCAAATGATGAAACTTGCATATAAAGCAGTGGCGTTAAGTGTTATGGCGATGGCTTCAACTTTGGCAATGGCTGAAGAATCGAATGCGCTGTCTCAGGCAGGTGTAAGCTTTGCAGGAACCGCTGCCTTAACTTCAGATTACCGTTATCGTGGTGTGACCCAAACTCAAAATGACCCTGCGGTGCAAGTTGGCTTTGCATTAACGCATGAATCAGGCCTTTATGCGGGTGTCTGGGGTTCCAATGTAAATTTTGGTGGTGCTGATC
The DNA here is from genome assembly GCA_019353055.1 of Faucicola osloensis. Lineage (GTDB taxonomy): Bacteria > Pseudomonadota > Gammaproteobacteria > Pseudomonadales > Moraxellaceae > Faucicola > Faucicola osloensis_C. Next base: position 719 of record JABAHL010000034.1, on the reverse strand, counting down.
CACATCTTGAGCTAGACCCATATGTTGGTTATGCAACTGAACTGCCATTTGCAGGCAAACCCACTTTGGATGTTGGCCTATGGTATTACGGTTATCCAAGCGCATCAGATATCAACTGGCTTGAGCTTTACGCAAAACTTGGATTCAAGGATGTATTAACCTCTGGTGACAGCTTGCTGGGTGCAGTCAACTATACCAATGACTTTGCTGGTCTGGACGAGAATGGCTGGTATGTAAATGCAACCTATAATGTGCCGTTTGCCGCTGGCTTTGGTGGTGTGGCAAGCGTTGGCTATACCAAGGTGGATAACTACGACTTTAGCGACAGTGGCAGTGAAGATGACACCTATGTTGACTGGAAAGTGGGCCTCACCTATAACGTGAAGTCTGTTTCTGGCTTGACTGCTGAATTGGCTGCGATTGGCACCAATATTGATGCCAATGCCCAACCATACAAACGCGGTACAGAAACGGGTGCGGTGTTTACCTTAACCAAGGCGTTCTAATGTGGTTAGGGATGTGTTGAACCTTTATTTATAAAGGTTTGCCAGCTCCTCTAGCGAAGAAAACAGTCAGCACATATGCTGGCTGTTTTTTTATTATTACCCGAAGTTACGCACCGCTAATAGCCTTAAGCTGGGCAAAAGCCGACTGATTAGCAGAAATTAGTAACTTCGTACGCAAAGCGAAATGATTTAACTTGGTTTTGATTTTCAAAC
>JABAHL010000033.1:0-3290 GCA_019353055.1 Faucicola osloensis | reverse complement strand
AAATAATCAGATAGATGAGAATGTGGCAGCTAGTAAGCAATCTGCTCGTGATAATTTCAAAGCGCAAGCCATTTGTTTTTATGATGCTTCCATACGGTTTGCTCAAGAAAGAAAGAAACTGAATAATAATTCAGTATCAACTTTATCGATTTACCGAGCATTTTTACTTGGCTTGGGTGTTTTTACTTCCAATGAAGTAAAGTTAGTGTACCCCCATATCCGTATTTTTGCGAGGGGAGAAGAAAATAAAAAAATCTTGGGATTACGATTAATTAAGCATGAGGAAATGAAAGTTTCTATGTTTTTTATCTTAAGAAAAATAAATGAGAAAAAAAGGATTGTGCCTGTATTACAAGTGAATGATGTTTCTTATTTTACAAATTACTCATCTAAACGCTCTAAGATTTTAGAATTGCTTACCTTTCATATTAACCAATTGAAAGAAGATGACAAAAATCGTTTCCTTGAATACAAAGTTAGATATACAGACTTGGCGATAGCTGATGAAATATTATCAGTCGAACAAGCTGAACATAACATGGAATTCAATGAAAAAATGATATTTTTCCCTTTGAGTTTTTAGGTTTTTTCCCTTAGTTTTCTTAGAGATTTTTTTTAAAAAAATGCTTTTAAATGCTTTTAAATGCTTTTAAATGCTTTTAGGCACGTTTTTCTATTTTAAAATCAATAGTTTACAAGTGACTATTACTACGTTTATCGACCCTTATTACTACGTTTATCGACCCTTATTACTACGTTTATCGACCCTTATTACTACGTTTATCGACCTATTGACTACAGATATATTAAAATGTAGTATTACTACAGAATTTTAATTTGGTAGTATTTTATGGCTGGATTAGTTGTTAAGGATAATGCACTTATTGAAGCGAGTTATACGCTTGACCTTGCTGAACAGCGGTTAATCCTATTAGCAATACTGGAGGCTAGGGAACAACAAACCTTAATCCAAGCAGGTAGCTTGCTACGTATTCATGCCAGTAGCTATATCAATCAGTTTGAGGTGGAAAAACATACCGCTTACAAGGTTCTTAAAGAAGCGGTACAGGGTTTGTACGAGGCAGGTTTTGCTTATAGCAAGGTTGATGAACGCACAGGCAAATTGGGGCATTACAAAAGCCGTTGGGTGGATAAAATTGGCTATATTGATGACTTGGGCTGTGTTGAGCTGGTCTTTGCTAGTGATGTAATACCGCTAATCACAAGGCTTGAGCAACGTTTTACTGAGTATGATATTGACCAAGTAAGTAACCTACAAAGTAAATACGCTGTAAGATTGTATGAACTGCTTGTCCAATGGCGCAGCACTGGTAAAACACCCATGATTGACTTGCAAGAGTTACGCAACCGATTAGGGTTATCCGATGATGAATATAACCGTTCGGATAATTTTAAAAGACGTGTACTAGATTTAGCAATCAAGCAAATCAATGACAATACCGACCTTACAGCAAGCTATGAACAGCACAAGCAAGGACAGAAAATCAAAGGCTTTACCTTCAAGTTTAAATGCAAACCTACTCAAAAACCCACTGAACAGTTAGAACAACGTGACCCCAATACGCTCGATATGTTTGTGCCAATGACAGATAGTCAACGCTTTGCCTTTGCTAAAAAAATCTCTCGTCTTCCAGAGGCTTCGCACTTGGCGAAAGGGCAAGCAAATGCCAGTTATGATGCTTTTGCTGAGCAAATCGCAAAAGACTTGCTTGATGAAGAAAAGCAGAAAATTTATCAAGCATTTTTGGTAAAGGTGGGGTTTAATCAACGTTAAGCCGTTTTTTAGCTTGTTATAGGGGTTTTGTAGCAGGTGTGGTAAAGTATAGCACCCAATATTTAAAATAAAAAATAGAGCGGTTTCTGTGCGAATTTGAACGTATTAGAAACCAAAGCTAGGGCTATTATCTCTTTCATATCTTGGTTGGGATTTAGGTTTTGAAGGTTCTGGTATTGGCTCTGGTGCTTTTGGTCGATAATCATCAATAATCGCCTCTGCTCGTTTCTCGGCTTGCCATTGCCACATAGGTTTATTGGTTGGTGCTTCGTCCAACCCCTTATCTTTCCAGTTTCTCACATCCACAGACGGCTCAAAACCTGCTTCGACTAGATGACGGTTTGCCATTTCTTGCCATCTTAGCCGTTGCGCTTTGATTTCCAATTCCCTTTGCTGGGGAGTTTTACCTGTGTTGTCTTTCTGACAACCGCCCTTGCTAGGGTCTTTCGAGTTGTATCGCTTAAAAAATTGCTGTGGTGTTCGCTCAATACCGTCCTGTAATCGTTCGCAAAACATCAAATGCAAATGTGGTTGTTCCTGCCCATCGCTTGCAATCGTATTATGAATCGCTAAAGAATACGGCTTATCGGTTCCCATCTCGTTAACTACCCATTCTTTTACTAGCTTCAAGCGTTGCGCTTGGTTCAGCTCACGCGGTAAACCGATAATATGTTCACGGTAAGTTGAGCCATTTTTTCGCTCGAACAGGTCAGCACATTGCCACAATTCGGCTGGATTATCTTTCGCCCAGCGTGGCAAATTTCCGCTTTCTTTGTATTCGATTTCGTCCGCCTTTTTGGTATATCTACCTTCTGCCATAATGTAATTGTAATGCGGTTGAGCCTTGCCTTTTGCTCCGACATTGGTTCTCATCATACCGATAGACATTTCAACAATCCTTAATAATTAACAGGGTGATTTTTACCATCGCACGAAGTCAAAAACAGATGCCCTTCAGGCGGTTTTTGCACTTGGGCGGTGGTTGGGGGATTCCAAAGGGGGCGTTGCCCCTCTTGGCACGTCGAGCGTTTCTCAAAATTTTTAAGCTACGATAGTAGCATAAATTTTGAGAAACGTCTCAACGTGCTTTGCGAGGCATAAGGCTGATAGACGTTTCTCTTAATTAAACGCATAATATGGCTAATTATCTACCAGTTTCAGGGGAGTTTACTATGCTATCTCAATCAAACATTAATATGTTAGACCTGGCTTATACCCATGCCCAATCTGCAAAGAAAAAGACGAGTTTAGAAGTTGTTTTTATTAAGCTTTATGAAAAATACATAAAAACTGGGAAGTTGTCTACCTTGGAAGAAAAGACGGTTAAAGATTATTTGGCAGTCTATCGTTCTGAATTCGCTTTGTTGAAAAAACGGGCCAAGTTAAATAATCAGATAGATGAGAATGTGGCAGCTAGTAAGCAATCTGCTCGTGATAATTTCAAAGCGCAAGCCATTTGTTTTTATGATGCTTCCATACGGTTTGCTCAAGAAAG
>JABAHL010000032.1:0-4640 GCA_019353055.1 Faucicola osloensis | reverse complement strand
CATATCATGCTTACCACGAGACAGGTCCAACTATCAGCAGATGGTAATATCGTCTTAGGTGAGAAAGCCACAATTGAACTATCAGACAAAAAGCGTAAAAGTTTGGGGCTTGAGCGTGTGAGTGATGAAATCGTTGAATTACGCCAACTTTGGGAACAAACCGCCAATACTAAACTAGCTGAAATTGGGTGTGATCTGATAGACAGCCGCAGCTACAAAGAGCGCGGCTTAGATATTGAGCCTCAAATTAAAATGGGCAAGAGCGCAACTCAACTTAAACGCCGCACCGGTAAAGATACGCCAGTACATGAGATAAACGCCTTAATCAAAGAGCGCAATGCAGTTGCGCTTATGGTAAAACAGCAAGAGTTAGAGCATGAACGCCACGAGGCATTTGAGAATCAATTCTATGCAACGATAGGACCAGTGATTGGGCAATTGGAAAGTAAACGCCAGCACCAGGTCCAACTAGAAAAATTACGCCTAGAGCGTGAACAACAAGAAGAAGAACAGCGTTATCAGGCACAGCTAGAGCGTGATCGCCAGGAGAAACAGAGAAAAGCTGATGAACAACGAATTACAGAATTTAATAAACAAACAGAACGAGCAGATACAGCAATTGCTAGAAGTAAACAGCGAATTACAGCAACAAAACGAAAAACTGATGGAACAGAACAAGACCTGGAAGGAGCAATCCCAAATCCTAAACGATATCTTAATGGATTATCAAAACTACGATCACTCTACGAACGAATTAAGTCAAACGTTGACCATACGAAACAAACAATTACTCGATCTAATCGGCTGGTCACTAGCACAGAACGACTCATTAGTGAAACACAACAAACAATTAATGCAACAAGTAAAGATATTGAAAAGCTAAAACAGTTACGGCTTGAGCAAGAACGCCAGCGCCAAGAGCAGTTGCGACTTGAGCAGGAACGAATTGCAGAACTTAATAAGCAAACAGAACGAGCAGAAAAGCTAGATTTTAACGACATTGCACGAAAATTTATGGACCATGCAGCAGCAGCCATGAAAGCGCCTGAGAATGTATATAAAGACTATCAGTTAGCCGCTAATGAGCTATTGAAGGTTTATAAGCCATTATCGGCAGACGAGGCTCAACAGCGTTTCAAGGCTTGTTCTTATAACGATGAAAACCAACTACTGAGACCTAACAGTAACAAGAATACACCGTTATTTTGTATCTATGGCTGTGGCTTGATATCGGTAAATACTTACGAACTTAGAGATCTTACTAAGACTTTCCGCAATCGCACGTATTTTGAATTGTCAGATATTGCCGAGCTAAGACGTAACGGCAAAGAGCTTCACTTTGAAAAAATTGATTTGGATTTGGAAATTGAGGCGATTAATAGATATGGCGTTAGTAATGCGTTTGAAGAAAGCAAACGCTACAAACTCAACTCATTACCATCCAATGAGCCTAAGCCTCAACCATCCAATGAGCCTAAGCCACGCCCAAGCAATGAGCATACCAACAGTCGAGATGATGGACCAAGTTTCGGCTTTTAGCCCACAAAGAAAAAAGCCACCAATTTACATTGATGGCTTTTGTGTAGCGTTTTGGGGTAGGGTAACTTAGAATACTCGCTGTCATGGCAGGTCACTGCAATGACCTTGGTTGCCATGATAGGCGGTCAGTCTTTTACTGACTAACAACCGAGTAATAAACGATGAAACGACTTTTACTTGTCATCGTCCTTGTTATCCTACTGTTGGTAAGCAGTAACGCCAACTAAGGATTACAAGCCCTAGTTCATAGCTAGGGGGTTAGTGGGGAAACCTGCTAACCACTCATTAATTATAATCCCTTGCTAAATTATTGGCAAATCAACAAGTCAACAAACTAACAAATTAACACACAGTTTTTTCTTTTGTTTGACACTGTTTTTTAAATACTTCAAATTCGCAAGAAAACCGCCTTATTTTTCATTTTAAATGCTATCTGGTACGTTCATACCAATATTGATTTAAAATCGCTATAACGAGCTAAAAAACGGCTTATCGTTGATTATTTAAAATCTTTGTGCTTGTTCGTCGTCTAAATACTCTTGAATGGGGCGTTTTGTAAAATTATTAGGGTCTTTTTTCAGCCATGCCACCATGTGATCCACCCAAGCTGATGATGATTGATTAGCTGAATTATTAGGACTGACCAAGTGGCCGTAATCATTCATAAATTTTTTACTATGTACTGCTCGACCCAGCTGGGCATCTGTGTATTTAGTAAACATATCCGCGGTATTGGGGTCACGATCAATCAATTTTTGCTTATCTTGTGTGATGGTCTTTTTTTGCCGAAACTTAAACGTAAAGCCTGTGATGGTGCGTCCGCGCTTATGTTGCTCATAATCCACAAAAACATCGGTATGTTCATTGATTTGACTAACAGCAATGTCTAGTACAACTTTTTTAAAATCACACATTGCCGTATATTGGTTCGGCTCAATACCAAGCATGGTCCGAAATTCTTGCAAGTTGATTTTTTCGGTTTTGCCAACGTCTTTCCATTTCATCAATAACTCATATAATCGCAACGCATAGCTGCTTGTCAGCTTTGATACCTGCTCAATATCATAACTTGTAAAGTTCTTTTCTAGTCGAGTGATAAGCGGAATTAAATCTTTGTGAAATAGCAAATGAATTGCCCCTGCCCCATCTTCGTAAGCAAGCGTATCTATCCAGTGCTTTTGCAACTTAACCTCATTGCCTGTTCTTGGGTTCGTTGCAGTCCAAGTGACATAGCGGTGAAAAAAGCTTTTACTGGCTTCTTTCAATGCTTCATACGCTGTGTGACGCTCAATACCACGATATTGGGCAAATGTATCAGCCCGAATTTCAAGCATTTTATCTGGCTCAAATCCTTTCTCTTGCTCACGACCCATCGCGATTGCAAGTAAAATCAAGTGCATTTCATTTGAGGATAAACGATAGCTTGCGTTTATCAGTGCGTTATCTTTGACGACCAATTGTGACATATCGAGCGACATTTTTTTTCCTAGACTTAGCCAATTATATTCTCATTAAATGATGTTGTAAATGACATCCTTTAATAATCGGAAAACATCATTTTATAACTCGGAAAACATCATTTTATAACTCGGAAAACATCATTTTATAACTCGGAAAACATCATTTTATAGCGTTCCAAGCTATTGATTTTAAAAGGGAAAACGACCCCTTAAAAGTATTTAAAAGGATTTAAAAGCATTAAAAGATAGGCTGAGTTTAAAAATTTTTGGTTTTGTAGTGATTTTTATGGATTGTCGCGAAGTGATTTTTGTTACTTGTCGCATAGATTACTCCAGTTAGTTTGAGTTAATTATCTACTGTAATTTGGATTAAATTTTAATCAATATCAACATCAACGGACCTTGTTAAGGATTCTTTGTATTTTTGAAAATCAATTGGCATAGTTATTTTCCTTAATCTGATGGAATGTTGTACCTAAGGATTGTTGCTGTGGTTGTTCGGATTGGAACACTTGATCCACTGTCTTAACCTCATTATTATTTACTTTAAGATTTTGCTTTTTAAGGTTTTTAATAAGTGGTTGAATAAGATTTTTATCATTTTCACGTTTAAGATAGTTTTCAAAATTATTTATCACAAATTCTCGCAAACCATTTAGTTTATTATTTTCCAGCGCGTCAGAAATAAAAGCTGCTAGCAAAATCTTTTGTCGTGTTTCAGCTTTATTTCTTTTCTCAATAGTAAGATCCAACTGTCTTTGTAATTCCTTTAATCGCTGTTCTTCTTTACTATCATCATCAAAAAATAGTGACATACTTAACCTCATTTGTGGAAATTGGATTTTCAGCATAGCAAAAAACTCATTGAACGGCAAAATGTATATGCTAGAATTGCTCTTAGCCGAAAGGAAGTCCCACTGACTAAGTGCGAGTTTTCGACTTGAAAAAACATTTTCGCTATCGCTCAATATTTTTTAAGTCAAACCTCGCAATAGGGTGAACCCCCTTGACCCCCACCGCCCCACTTTATCCAATCGCCTGTGTGGCATTATTGATTAAACGTGGGACGGCAAAAACCACAAAGGACCAAAATAAAAAATGGCAATTTTCATGGCAACGATGAAAAGCATTTCGCGTGGTAGCGGACAATCAGCTATTGCGTCTGCGGCTTATCGTGCTGGTGAAAAATTGCAAGATGCTCGATACGGCAAAGTGCAGGATTATAGTAAAAAAGAGGGAGTGTTAAGCAAAGAAATCATTTTACCTTCAGCGCTAAAAAATCAAACTAGCATTGATCGTAATTCGCTTTGGAACATAGCCGAGAAGGCAGAGAATAGAAAAGATAGCCGCGTGGCTCGTGAATGGATTGTTAATTTACCGCATGAACTTAATGAGAAACAGCGAGAACAATTAGCGCATGAATTTAGCCAAAAGCTGGCAGACAAATACAATATCATTGCTGATTGTTGTATTCATCGACCCAGCGATGCAGAAGTGGCTAGAGGTGCTGATCCGCGTAATTTTCATGCTCATATCATGCTTACCACGAGACAGGTCCAACTATCAGCAGATGGTAATATCGTCTTAGGTGAGAAAGCCACAATTGAACTATCAGACAAAAAGCGTAAAAGTTTGGGGCTT
>JABAHL010000031.1:0-5320 GCA_019353055.1 Faucicola osloensis | reverse complement strand
GCGATAAAATTAAGACTTTAATTAATTGTATTGTCAGAGTGAAGATACTCGTAAGTTTATTTGAGCAAAGACAGTATAAATAATTGAGTCAACAAATTAAATCTATTGACACCGCGTAGCGGTGACAATAGACAGAAAGATTAAACTGAAGAGTTTGATCATGGCTCAGATTGAACGCTGGCGGCAGGCTTAACACATGCAAGTCGAACGATGACTCTCTAGCTTGCTAGAGATGATTAGTGGCGGACGGGTGAGTAACATTTAGGAATCTACCTAGTAGTGGGGGATAGCTCGGGGAAACTCGAATTAATACCGCATACGACCTACGGGTGAAAGGGGGCGCAAGCTCTTGCTATTAGATGAGCCTAAATCAGATTAGCTAGTTGGTGGGGTAAAGGCCCACCAAGGCGACGATCTGTAACTGGTCTGAGAGGATGATCAGTCACACCGGAACTGAGACACGGTCCGGACTCCTACGGGAGGCAGCAGTGGGGAATATTGGACAATGGGGGCAACCCTGATCCAGCCATGCCGCGTGTGTGAAGAAGGCCTTTTGGTTGTAAAGCACTTTAAGCAGGGAGGAGAGGCTAATGGTTAATACCCATTAGATTAGACGTTACCTGCAGAATAAGCACCGGCTAACTCTGTGCCAGCAGCCGCGGTAATACAGAGGGTGCGAGCGTTAATCGGAATTACTGGGCGTAAAGCGAGTGTAGGTGGCTCATTAAGTCACATGTGAAATCCCCGGGCTTAACCTGGGAACTGCATGTGATACTGGTGGTGCTAGAATATGTGAGAGGGAAGTAGAATTCCAGGTGTAGCGGTGAAATGCGTAGAGATCTGGAGGAATACCGATGGCGAAGGCAGCTTCCTGGCATAATATTGACACTGAGATTCGAAAGCGTGGGTAGCAAACAGGATTAGATACCCTGGTAGTCCACGCCGTAAACGATGTCTACTAGCCGTTGGGGTCCTTGAGACTTTAGTGGCGCAGTTAACGCGATAAGTAGACCGCCTGGGGAGTACGGCCGCAAGGTTAAAACTCAAATGAATTGACGGGGGCCCGCACAAGCGGTGGAGCATGTGGTTTAATTCGATGCAACGCGAAGAACCTTACCTGGTCTTGACATAGTGAGAATCTTTCAGAGATGAGAGAGTGCCTTCGGGAATTCACATACAGGTGCTGCATGGCTGTCGTCAGCTCGTGTCGTGAGATGTTGGGTTAAGTCCCGCAACGAGCGCAACCCTTTTCCTTATTTGCCAGCGGGTTAAGCCGGGAACTTTAAGGATACTGCCAGTGACAAACTGGAGGAAGGCGGGGACGACGTCAAGTCATCATGGCCCTTACGACCAGGGCTACACACGTGCTACAATGGTAGGTACAGAGGGTTGCTACACAGCGATGTGATGCTAATCTCAAAAAGCCTATCGTAGTCCGGATTGGAGTCTGCAACTCGACTCCATGAAGTCGGAATCGCTAGTAATCGCAGATCAGAATGCTGCGGTGAATACGTTCCCGGGCCTTGTACACACCGCCCGTCACACCATGGGAGTCTATTGCACCAGAAGTAGGTAGCCTAACGAAAGAGGGCGCTTACCACGGTGTGGTCGATGACTGGGGTGAAGTCGTAACAAGGTAGCCGTAGGGGAACCTGCGGCTGGATCACCTCCTTAACTAAAGCACTAAGTGAGAATTCACAGCAAGTTGTTCTTGTGTATAAATAAGCTAATAATCGTTAATCTACAGCAGCGCAAATAGCAAGGCTAAGACTAAAATCCTTAGCAAAGGATTTTAGCTCGAACCTAAAATTGCGATGCAATTTTTTAACGGTTCTCGGGGTCTATAGCTCAGTTGGTTAGAGCACTGCCTTGATAAGGCAGGGGTCATAAGTTCAAGTCTTATTAGACCCACCACCTCTTACTTAGGGGCCATAGCTCAGTTGGTAGAGCGCCTGCCTTGCACGCAGGAGGTCAGGAGTTCGACTCTCCTTGGCTCCACCATAATTAGCTTAACGTAATAAAGCAGACAGAGTAATTTAGTATGTATTAAGAGATTACTTCAATCTGTTTTATCAGAAATCACGACCTGACGAGGGTCTGATAATTCAATAACAACATAGAGAAATGAGTCTGGGTTAATTATCAAGTTCCAACGAAGATAATTAACCTTAGTAATCAGCCAATCAGACCCAAAGAAATGATTGGAACAACTGATTACTTAAAAGTAAAGAGAACTGAATCAAGCGTAAACATAGGTGAAGATCGTTACCATTACCTATACGACCCTTTAGGGTTGTATAGTCAAGTAATGAAGTGCACATGGTGGATGCCTTGGCAGTCAGAGGCGATGAAAGACGTGACAGCCTGCGAAAAGCGTCGGGGAGGCGGCAATATCCTGTGATCCGGCGATATCTGAATGGGGAAACCCACTTGTCATAAGACAGGTATCGTAAATTTATTTACGAGGCAAACCGGGAGAAGTGAAACATCTCAGTAACCCGAGGAAAAGACATCAATAGAGATTCCCCTAGTAGCGGCGAGCGAACGGGGAGGAGCCGACTGATTATAATTTAGAGGAATGACTTGGAAAGGTCAATCGTAGAGGGTGATAATCCCGTACTCGAAAGGTTATAAGAAGCATATTAAGTAGGGCGGAACACGAGAAATTCTGTCTGAAGATGGGGGGACCATCCTCCAAGGCTAAATACTCCTGACTGACCGATAGTGAACCAGTACCGTGAGGGAAAGGCGAAAAGAACCCCTGTGAGGGGAGTGAAATAGATCCTGAAACCGTGTGCATACAAGCAGTCGGAGCATCATTTATGATGTGACGGCGTACCTTTTGTATAATGGGTCAGCGACTTATATTCTGTAGCAAGGTTAACCGAATAGGGGAGCCGTAGGGAAACCGAGTCTTAATAGGGCGTCTAGTTGCAGGATATAGACCCGAAACCGAGTGATCTATCCATGAGCAGGTTGAAAGTGACGTAACAGTTACCGGAGGACCGAACCCACTGTCGTTGAAAAGCCAGGGGATGACTTGTGGATAGGGGTGAAAGGCTAATCAAACTCGGTGATAGCTGGTTCTCCCCGAAAGCTATTTAGGTAGCGCCTCGGACGAACACCATTGGGGGTAGAGCACTGTTTCGGCTAGGGGGTCATCTCGACTTACCAAACCGATGCAAACTCCGAATACCGATGAGTGATATCCGGGAGACAGACGGCGGGTGCTAACGTCCGTCGTCAAGAGGGAAACAACCCAGACCGCCAGCTAAGGCCCCAAATTCCTAGTTAAGTGGGAAACGATGTGGGAAGGCACAGACAGCTAGGAGGTTGGCTTAGAAGCAGCCATCCTTTAAAGAAAGCGTAATAGCTCACTAGTCGAGTCGGCCTGCGCGGAAGATGTAACGGGGCTCAAACTAGGAGCCGAAGCTGCGGATTTAATTGTTTCAATTAAGTGGTAGGGGAGCATTGTGTAAGCCTGTGAAGGTGTGTTGTAAAGCATGCTGGAGGTATCACAAGAGCGAATGCTGACGTGAGTAACGACAATGCGAGTGAAAAGCTCGCACGCCGGAAGACCAAGGGTTCCAGTCCAACGTTAATCGGGGCTGGGTGAGTCGACCCCTAAGGCGAGGCCGAAAGGCGTAGTCGATGGGAAATCGGTTAATATTCCGATACTTGTTTATGATGCGATGGAGGGACGGAGAAGGTTATGCCAGCTTGGCGATGGTTGTCCAAGTGGAAGGATGTAGTTAGGTTTAGTAGGCAAATCCGCTAGACTATTAATGAGATCTGATAGCAAGCTGTACTTGTACAGCGAAGTGGCAAATACCCTGCTTCCAGGAAAAGCTTCTAAGCGATAGTCATAAAGAAATCGTACCCTAAACCGACACAGGTGGTCAGGTAGAGAATACCAAGGCGCTTGAGAGAACTCTGCTGAAGGAACTAGGCAAAATGGTACCGTAACTTCGGGAGAAGGTACGCTGCCGATGGTGAGTAGACATGCTCTACAAAGCTATTGGCAGTCGCAGATACCAGGCCGCTGCAACTGTTTATTAAAAACACAGCACTCTGCAAACACGAAAGTGGACGTATAGGGTGTGATGCCTGCCCGGTGCTGGAAGGTTAATTGATGGGGTTAGCGTAAGCGAAGCTCTTGATCGAAGCCCCAGTAAACGGCGGCCGTAACTATAACGGTCCTAAGGTAGCGAAATTCCTTGTCGGGTAAGTTCCGACCTGCACGAATGGCATAATGATGGCGGCGCTGTCTCCAGCAGAGACTCAGTGAAATCGAAATCGCAGTGAAGATGCTGTGTACCCGCGGCTAGACGGAAAGACCCCGTGAACCTTTACTACAGCTTTACATTGAACTTTGACCTTACCTGTGTAGGATAGGTGGGAGGCTTTGAAGCAGGCACGCCAGTGTCTGTGGAGCCATCCTTGAAATACCACCCTGGTAATGTTGGGGTTCTAACTCAAGCTTAACAGAGCTGAGGACAATGTATGGTGGGTAGTTTGACTGGGGCGGTCTCCTCCTAAAGAGTAACGGAGGAGTACGAAGGTGCGCTCAGAACGGTCGGAAATCGTTCGAAGAGTATAAAGGCAAAAGCGCGCTTAACTGCGAGACCCACAAGTCGAGCAGATACGAAAGTAGGTCTTAGTGATCCGGTGGTTCTGTATGGAAGGGCCATCGCTCAACGGATAAAAGGTACTCTGGGGATAACAGGCTGATACCGCCCAAGAGTTCATATCGACGGCGGTGTTTGGCACCTCGATGTCGGCTCATCTCATCCTGGGGCTGAAGCAGGTCCCAAGGGTATGGCTGTTCGCCATTTAAAGAGGTACGCGAGCTGGGTTTAGAACGTCGTGAGACAGTTCGGTCCCTATCTACCGTGGGCGTTGGAAATTTGAGAGGATCTGCTCCTAGTACGAGAGGACCAGAGTGGACGAACCTCTGGTGTTTCGGTTGTGACGCCAGTCGCATTGCCGAGTAGCTATGTTCGGATGGGATAACCGCTGAAAGCATCTAAGCGGGAAGCCCACCTTAAGATTAGATTTCCCTAAAGAGCCGTTGTAGACTACGACGTTGATAGGTTGGGTGTGGAAGCACAGCGATGTGTGTAGCTAACCAATACTAATTGCTCGTTTGGCTTGACTATACAACGCCTAAATGGCTTTGTAGGTAATAACGATTATCACCTCGCTTGATATAGCTGATACTTTACTTCTAAAACAACTCATTCCTCTATCCCCCTTTGCTGACGATAATAGCTTGGAGGTCCCACCTGATCCCTTCCCGAACTCAGAAGTGAAACTCCAA
>JABAHL010000030.1:0-10191 GCA_019353055.1 Faucicola osloensis | reverse complement strand
GTCGTCTCGCTAAAGATTTTGAAATTACGGTTTTATCTGCTGAATCTTTTATTAAAATTGCTCATATCACTCAATTGTTGAGAAATATGTGCTTGTGAATACAGCTTCTTAAATCCAAAGTTAAATCTAAGTTAAGCCGTTAAAAAATTAAATACCGATTGACGATAGGTTGGAATATCAAACAAAAACGAATCATGCCCATAGGCGGCATCGATATTGATATAGCTTACGGGCTTACCATTGGCAATTAACGCATCGACAATTTCTTGCGAGCGCTCGGGGCTAAACCGCCAATCGGTGGTAAAGGATATAATTAAAAACTTACATTGAGTATTTGCCAATGCCAACCGTAGCGCATCGGTATCATTCAAGCTATCATTGAGACTGTCATCCGCAATCGCGCCACGCGCCGGGTCAAAATAATCCAGTGCTTTGGTCATCAGCAAATAGGTATTGGCATCAAAACGTTCACTAAACTGCTCACCTTGATAGCGTAAATAACTTTCCACTTGAAACTCTACATCGTAATTGAACATCAGCTTACCGGCTTTCAAATCGCGTCCAAATTTTATCCGCATCGCTTCATCGGTGAGATAAGTGATATGACCGACCATACGCGCCAAAATCAAGCCGCGTTTGGGGATTTTGCCCTGCTCGATATAGCGTCCTTCACAAAAATCAGGATCGGATAAAATCGATTGGCGTGCCACCTCGTTAAAGGCGATATTTTGCGCAGACAGCTTCGGCGTGCTGGCAATAATCACGCATTTTTTTAGCCGGCTCGGATAGTCAATCGACCACTGCATGGCTTGCATGCCGCCCATTGAGCCACCAACAATGGCATGCCAAATATCAATGCCCAGATAGTCAGAGAGCATGACTTGGGTTTTTACCCAGTCTTTGATGGTGACCAAAGGAAAATCAGGACCATACGGCTTGCCGGTTTCGGGGTTGGTACTGGTTGGACCTGTCGAGCCGTAGCAGCTGCCAATGTTGTTAAGACACACCACAAAAAAACGCGTGGTATCAATCGCTTTGCCAGGACCGATAAAAGTATCCCACCAGCCTGCTTTTTTATCATCGCTACTATGATAGCCAGCCGCATGATGACTGCCCGATAGCGCATGACAAATCAATATCGCATTGGATTTATCGGCGTTAAGCTTGCCATAAGTTTCCACCATTAAATCAAAAAACGGCAGCGTGCGATTGCATTCTAATGTCAGTGGGGTATCAAAATGAATTTTTTGCGGTGTGACGATACCCACAGATTTGCCACCAGATTTGGCAAAACTAATAGGATGATCGTCGTCAAAATTTTTGGGGACAGTCAATTCAGCTTCAGGTAAAATCTTGGTATGTGGTTTGTGTTGCTGTGTGCTCACCCGCTTTCTCACTAATTTTTGATTGATAACGCATTAAAAGTATAGCTATTGTAAGGGTT
The DNA here is from genome assembly GCA_019353055.1 of Faucicola osloensis. Lineage (GTDB taxonomy): Bacteria > Pseudomonadota > Gammaproteobacteria > Pseudomonadales > Moraxellaceae > Faucicola > Faucicola osloensis_C. Next base: position 8,747 of record JABAHL010000030.1, on the reverse strand, counting down.
TATATGGGTTATCACAACTTGGAATTCAAATGCCAAATTTAGCATCATCACCCCACCATGCACTTCTATTACTCAAAGGCTTGGCGCTCACAGGATTGGCGCTCACGGGGTTTTTGGCATTGACGTATTTGGCGTTTCATCAGCCGATGTTTTATCAGGCAACATCGGTTTTGGCTGCCAATGCTACTATAGTTACAAGCGACACGATGGTCAGCCACCAAAGCCACCAGCCCAAACAGCATAACCACCAAGCAGACGGTGAATCGACTAGCAGCCCCTCACAAAACGCAATCTTTAAAAGTAAAAGACCTGTTAAAAGCCCGGTATCCTCTGAGCAAAATTCTCGCCTAGTAAATGCGCTATTGGTGATGGGTGGGATAGGTTATCATTGATTCAAATATAGCTTAAAAAATGCAGCAATTAAACAATTTCAAGTGATTATCCGGTACGCGCACCCTAGTAAATATGCTAATCTTAACCCCACTTTTTTATGATTTTTTGGATTAAACACAAATTATGAAGCCAAGCAATCCACCTGAAATTGCCGTTGTCCTTGTGAATTTGGGAACACCCGATGCGCCGACTGAAGCAGCGGTGCGCCGCTATCTCAAACAATTTTTGTCCGACCCGCGCGTGATTGAAATCCCGCAGTTTATCTGGCAAATCATCTTAAACTTGTTTGTGCTACGCAGTCGCCCCAAACGGGTTGCCCACGCCTATGCGAGCGTGTGGGATGGCGACTCCCCCTTGCGTAAAATCACGCTTGCCCAAGTGGACTTGTTGCAGCAGCGATTTGACCAACAGCAACTGCCTTGCAAAGTGAGCGTCCATGCTGCCATGACCTATGGCAAACCTGCGTTAACGGATGTGCTATCGGCATTAACTGCCAGAAAAGTAGAACAAATGGTGATTTTGCCAGCTTATCCGCAGTTTTCCGGTTCAACCACTGGCGCGGTGTTTGATGTCGTCGCCAAATGGGGGCTTAAGCAGCGTAATTTGCCCAGCATTAGCTTTGTCAAAGATTATTTTGCTCATCCGCAATACATCCACGCCTTGGCTGAGAGTGTCAAACGCTTCCAAGCTGAACATGGTAAACCTGAAAAACTGCTATTGAGCTTTCACGGGATTCCAGAGCCATATGAGCAAAAAGGCGATCCGTATGCCAGACGCTGTCGCTGTACGGCAGCGCATTTGGCGCAAGTGCTGGGGCTTGAGCGTCATGAGTGGGAATGTAGTTTTCAATCACGCTTTGGTAAGCAAGAATGGGTCAAGCCTTATACGGATGTCACCTTAACCGAGTGGGGCAAGCAAGGCATCAAGTCAGTACAAGTGCTAAGTCCAGCATTTTCGGCAGATTGCCTAGAGACGCTAGAAGAGTTGGCAGTCGAAAATCGACAGACATTCCAGTCCAATGGCGGTGGGGACTATCATTATATCCCTGCACTCAATGTAGATGCTGCGCATATTGACTTGTTTGAATCACTGGCATTGCCACACGTGCAAGCGTGGCAACAAAATCTGCAAGGATGGTATTAATATTTATGATTAAAGCTTGGGCTTAAAGCGGATTATTAAGCGCATTAATAGCGAGCCTTATTAACTGCAAGCCAATAAAAAAGGTTGGTAACTTACCAACCTTTTTGGCGTTTATTTTTGACCTTTAAATACAAAAAATTTCAGTACAGAAAATCAGTCTTTATAACTTTCATCTGCGGCATCAGGGTCAGCGATATCACCAATGGTCGGATAATGCTCTTCGTTAAAGCTATCTTCAACCAGTAATTCATCAATCCGCTGCTCATCAATATTTTGGCGATGAATCTCGGTCAGACCACTTTCACCCGCTTCAATATGGCTCGATGACAAGGATTCATCATCCAATTGCACAGTAAAACTATCCGAATCAATATCGGTCAAATTGCTAGATGTTGGCTTGGCTTTCATTTTTGTTCCTTAATTTTCATTTATTGTTTATTATCAGTGTTATGGCGTTATCATAGCCAGTAATCAGCATGACATCTATGTTGCCAATGTGATATTTGTGTTATGTTATCGAAAACAGTTTTTCGCAAAGACAGCCTTTTTAACAATTTTTATAGATAAAACAGGAAGTGACTATGTTTAAGAATCTTGCCTCAGATGCATTGGGTTTGAGTGACATCGGTAAAATCATCCCACCGAGTCAGTTTAACCAAACCGATATTGATGACTATATTTTTCATGAAGATAACGAGCGCATTTATTTTGTGATTAAGTCAAAAATGGACGAATATTGCTTTACCAATGTCGCTTTCATCCACCTTGACGGTCAGTCGGCGACCAGTAAAAAACGCCTGCTAAAACGCTATCCATACCGCAATTTTCAGCCCGCCAATATCATGATTGAGACCGCAGGCACGATGGATATGGATGCTGAGCTAAAATTTAGCTTGGGCGGTATGGCGTTTTCGATTGATATCGACAAAAATCAAATCGAGCAAATCCGCGACATCTATAAGGCGCTGACTGCGATTAGCGAGCAGTGCAAACGCATTGCCCATGAAGAGATGGTGCTAGAAAAATCCTTTAATACCGTCACCAATATGTTTAGCTTACGCGAACTGTCAGAAAACGTGGTGCTTAACTTGCCGGATGTCATCAACCAAACTGTCGCACAAGTAGAAAATGCCTATGGCGAGCGTTTAAAGACCATTCGTAATTATGACTTTGGCGCGATTTTTGAGCATTATTTGCGTCAATAATTGCTAAAATTTATGCAAACTGTACTCACCGCCTACGCTGAGCAAGGTATTAAACTTGCGATTGAAAGCAAACCGGTCAAACATATCAACTTTCGTATCAAATCGATTGATGAAGCACCGTTTACCAGTTTGCTCAGCGTGTCTTATCCCATGCGTATGCCACAACACCTGCTGATGCAATCGCTTGAACATCGCCTTGCATGGGCAATCGACTGTCAGCAAAAACAACGAAAACTTAAACAACTTACACCCAAAAAACCTGCCTATATCAATGATATTAAAGACTTGGCAAATTTGACCCTTGAAAGCAACATTTATTTTGAAGGGCAACAGGTTGTACTTAAAGAGTTATTGTTAAAACACCACATAAAACCAAGCGAGCTGGCGCGATTGGATGTTGGCAAAACTTTACGCCAAATTTATAAATTTTGGCTCACTCAATTTATCCAAAACCGCCAAGCGTTTTGGCAAGACAAAGTGGGTAAATCCGCCAATAGCATCACGCCTTACACCATGAAAACCCGATGGGGCAGTTGTAGCACCCAAGCCAAAACCATTCGCTTGTCCGTTTGGCTGGCGCAATTCCCGCCAGACTGCGCGGATTATGTATTGGTGCATGAGCTTTGTCATCTGATTGAGCCTAATCATTCGGCACGATTTTGGGCTCAGGTGGCACGAGTCATGCCAGATTATAAAAATTGGCATCAGCAATTAAAATTTGGCGAGCTATAATTATTCAAGCGGTCACAATTCAAGCTGTAACTATTTGAGCCGTAACGATTCAAGCGGTAATTATCAAAGCCATAAAAAAAGCCATCTCGCTATGAGATAGGGTTGTAGTAGCCGTAAAAGTTGCAAATTCCTAAAATCAATCTGCTAAAATGTAACCCTATTTCAATGTTCAAATATAATCACTAAAAAAGCTGATGAAAAATGTCCCAAATTCATTACCAATTCGATTTTAAAAAATTTCGTGAACACCTTGTTGATGTCACATTGACCTTTACCGCAGACAATGACAACCCAATCGTTTGGCTACCTGCTTGGATTGCGGGTAGTTACATGATTCGAGAATTTAGCAAACACATTACGGCTGTCACCGCCACCATTCATGACTCAGATGCCAATAACAATCAACGGCTTAAAAAACTCGATAAAAACCACTGGCAAATCCACGCCAAGCAAGGCGACCGTATTAGCGTCACTTATGAAGTCTATGCTTATGACTTATCCGTGCGTGGGGCATATGTCGATGAAACTCGCCTGTACGGCAACTTCACCTCCCTAGCATTAGCGGTACAAGGGCAAGAAAACCAAGCGATTAAAGCCGAACTCATTTGCCCGCAAGACTTTTATGAGGTAAACGGTGTGGACGTCAGTCTAGCCACCGCCTTACCGGAAAAAATGCACCAACAAGCCAAACAAACCATCTATCAGCTAACTGCCGACAACTACGAGCAACTCACCGACAGCCCGTTTGAAATTGCTGAGCAAGATGAATTTTGGTTCGATGTAAAAAGTGGCGAAAACACCATTGCCCACCGGTTTGTGATTTCTGGCGTACACCACAGCGACCTTGAACGGCTAGAAACTGACCTTAGCAAAATTTGTCAAAGCTATGTCGATTGGCTCGGTGATACGCCGTTTGATGATTATCTGTTTATGACCATGGCGACTTCAAGCGACTATGGCGGGCTTGAACACCTTGCCAGTACCAGTTTGATTACCCCACGAGATGACCTACCCACATTTTTTGAACAAGCTGAGCCAAGCGAGAGTTATCAACGCTTTTTGGGTTTGTGTAGCCATGAATATTTTCATGCGTGGTGGGTTAAAACTGTGCGTCCCGAAGTTTTTTTAACCGCCAATTTTAACCAAGAGACTTACACTACCTTGCTATGGGTGTTTGAAGGCTTTACCAGTTATGTGGATGATTTTATGCTACAAAAAAGCGGGGTTATTTCGCAACATAGCTATCTAAAGCTGCTTGCTGAACAAATCAATCGCTACTATCAAACCCACGGACGTGCCTTGCAAAGCGTGGCGGAATCAAGCTTTGATGCGTGGATAAAGCTATATCGTAGCGATGAGAACACCGCCAATGCGGGGATTAGCTACTACAACAAAGGCGCGTTGGTGGCGTTATGTTTAGACTTGACTTTGATAAACCATGGCAAACGTATTTTTGATGTGATAAAAGTTTTTTATGACAAAGCCAAAGCCCAAGATAATCGCCGTTTTGGTATGACGGACGCTAATTTAGATGACGTCATGAATGAATGTTTACCCAAAGAGGTTTGGCAAGATTTTAGAGCCAATTATATCGACGGCACGACAGAATTACCGTTATTTGAACTGCTGTCAGAACAGGGTGTGAGTATTGAACAAAAAGACGATGATATTACTTGGGGCATGAAATATATGAGCGAGCCTACTGGGTTAAAAGTGCAACGTGTTGTGCGAAATAGCCAAGCCGCCGCTGCAGGGATTTCTGCTAATGATGTCATCGTGGCAATTGATGGGTTAAAGGCGAGCGAAAAATGGCTCAAAGCCACTGCTAAAACCCAAACAATTAGTGAAGACCCTGCCGTGTGTCATGTATTTCGCCGCGATGAGCTGTTGGTACTTGAAGTGCCACCCGTGAGCGACGCGCATGTTAAACAACCGCAAATATGGACGCTGTTAGCGGGTGAAAATACAAGCTTCACAAAATGGCTGCAGTGGAAATAACTTGCAAAAATAAAGCAAATCTAGTAAAATTCGGCTTCCAATTTTATCAATCCATCCTGTGTTGGCTTTAATCGGTTGGGTGTTTGGGTGAATTTTTAGCAAAATAAACATTCATGCTACGCATACTAACTGCAGACCAAAGGGCAGGATAATGACTAGAGACCTAACCATGCGCGCAGATATCCATCCAGCTTATCAAGAAGTTTTATTCCACGACACCAACGCTGACGTTTACTTTTTAACTCGCTCTACTATCAAATCAAAAGTAACTCGCGAATACGAAGGTAAAGAATACCCATACGTCGCACTCGATATTTCAAGTGCCTCACACCCATTCTATACCGGCGAACAACGTAAAACCCAAAACGAAGGTCGTGTGGCAAGCTTCAACAAACGTTTCGGCGCATTTGCAGGTCGTAACAAAAAATAAGTTTAATCGCTTATTATCAAAAACCCTTTGCAATCGCGAAGGGTTTTTTATTGGATAAAATGGGGCAATACTGGATAATCCCTAACAATACGCCAAAAAAAGCCCACCGAAGTGAACTTTTTTTGGGTTTATTTGTTTAGGTTTAATAGGAATGAATTTTTACGTTTTTGGGTAGTAACAATTCTTTCTTGAGTGGCAACTGCGGTGATAACTCAAACAAGGCGCGGCGATATACATTACGTTTAAATGCCACCACTTGGTTAAGTGGATACCAATAACTGACCCATTCCCAGCGGTCAAATTCAGGTTTTGCCGTATCAAAACGGATATGTTCTACATTGTTCTCATCTAGCTGGAGCAAAAACCATTTTTGTTTTTGTCCAATACACAAAGGATATTGTCCTTGTCGTACAAAACGTTTTGGCAACCGATAACGCAGCCAATTTTGGGTTTGTGACAACACTTTGACATGCTGAGGATACAGTCCGACTTCTTCCCACAATTCTCGATACATCGCATCAAGCGGCGTTTCACCAAAATCAATGCCACCTTGTGGAAATTGCCAAGCATCGTGACCCACGCGTTTTGCCCACAGTACTTGTCCGTGTGTATTTGCCAAGATGATACCTACGTTGGCTCGAAAGCCATCTGCATCAATCATGACGATTACCTTTAATTTAATGGTTAAAATCGGCAGGTAATCACATTATCAAGTTTTTTGGGTCGCAAGGTTTACACACATCCTTGCAGACCATTATTAAAGTTTTGGTCAATCAAATCATCGGGAATAAACCCATCTCATACCAACAGACGCTTATTTTATTATTATTGCTAAAAAACATGGACAATGTAATCACTGCCTTTATTACCCACTATTAAACCAGTTTTTATGTCAAAAGTGTAATGTTTATTTGCTATAAATTGTTTCACGGACATAAAAAGCGCATAATATCGCTTGATTTTATACAAAATATTTTTTTAAAAATTATAAGTATCTGGGGATAGTATGAAAGCAACGGTAAATTGGTTAAAAAACGAAGACATTAATTTTGAAGCCGTGACCGAAAATGGCAATAAAATTATCATGGATTCAACCGAAAAATTGGGTGCCAAACCCATGGAAATGGTTTTGATGGGGCTTGGCGGCTGTGCCAGTTATGATGTGGTCAGTATCCTGCAAAAAGCCCGTCAGGCGGTGAGCGATGTTGAGTGTCAGCTATCGGCTAAGCGTGCCGACACAATTCCTGCAGTATTTACTGATATTCATTTGCATTTTGTAGTCAAAGGTAGTGCCATCAAAGAAGCGCAGGTTAAAAAAGCCATCGAATTATCGGCAGAAAAATACTGCTCAGCCAGTCGTATGCTAGAAAATGGCGGTGTTAAAATCACCCATGACTATGAAATCATTGATGAAACCTCTGCTGAAATCACTAATGAAACGGTTAAAGGGTAGGGAATAACGGTATGTTTCCCTATCTAAGTGCTGTGCCTGCCACCAATAGTAGTGTGGTATTGGCAATGATGGTCGCCAGTTTATTGCCCTTGGGGTTTGCGATATTGGCAAAGCTCTTTGGCGGATTTAAAAGCAAAGACAATGCCAATCCGCGCGAGTTTTTGGGTAAACAAACGGGTGCGGCAGCGCGTGCCCATGCCGCCCAGCAAAATAGCTATGAAACCTTGCCGGTATTCTTGGCAGCGGTGATCGTGGCGTTGCTATTTTTTGTACCGCTGTCAGCGGTGACCCAGTTGGCGTGGTTGTATGTGATATTACGGATTATTTATGGGTTGGCGTATATTGCCAATTGGGCGACTTTTCGCTCAATTATTTGGTCGCTTAGCCTAGCTTGTCCAATGATGCTGTTTTATCTTGCGATTCGGTTGAGTTAGTTTTTATAATCTAGAACAACTTTTGAATTTATTTTAAGATTGACGGTGCTACTTGTAGTATCGTCAATTTTTTTTAATCTAGTTGAAAAATTTTTGAAGTTGATAAATTAATTCATATTCAAATTTGGTAATAGAAATATGTATTTAGAAGATAGTACTCAATCACGCAAAAAAATACTCATAGGAAGGGTAAGGGAAATTATTGATATTTCTTATAAAATTCTTATCCAAAAAATTGGCAATGGTACTATCAATGCGTGGAATGAAGCTTCATTTCAGCTGGAATTTGGTAGCATTTTAAAAACGGTCGGGAACTTATACGAGTTTAGTACAGATGATAAGTTTCATATGGAATTTGAGAGTGGCAAATTACTAAATGCAATAACTAATAAAAGTAAATCGAAAAAAGCAAGAATAGATATTTATATGGAATATAAAAATCCTAATTTAAGCGTTAAAACAGCGATTGAATTAAAATTTTTTAAGCGTGAAAATCATAGAGAGCCAAATAATCGCTATGATGTTTTTCAAGATATAAGAAATTTAGAAATCTATAAAAATAATGATATAGATTTATGTTTTTTTGTTTTAGGTACAAATCATCCTCATTACTTCAATGCAGAACAATATTCAATCGATACTTCTGATTTTGATTTTAGGCAAGGAAGTATATATAAAAAGGGCACATATCTAATTTATAATACACAAAAACCTTATGGTGCTGAAATTGTTTTGGATAGTGATTATGAGTTTAAATGGCAGGAAATAGGGAATTTTTATTTCTTAAAACTCGAGGTTTAAAACAAGTATCAATTAAGACAGATATATATCTAATCAAAGATATTTAGCTAGGGCGTGTCCTCAATTTAACTTAGAATGAATAATAGAGCAAGCCAAGTAAAGCATCGATTTAAAATTACGAGCTAATTTCTCATAGCGAGTAGCAATACTACGAAACT
>JABAHL010000029.1:0-10782 GCA_019353055.1 Faucicola osloensis | reverse complement strand
TAGCTTGGAGGTCCCACCTGATCCCTTCCCGAACTCAGAAGTGAAACTCCAACGCGCCAATGGTAGTGTGGTTCGCCCATGTGAGAGTAGGTCATCGTCAGCTCCCTATACCAAAAACCCCCCTTACATCAGTAAGGGGGGTTTTTTTGCATCCTTGAAAGACTCAGAGAAAAACTCAGAATAGAAAATTAATGTTTTTATCTCAGACTTTGGGTAAAATAGGCGAAAATTTTTGGTGTGAAATTTAAAGTGAGTGTTACCATGCAAATTACCGTTATTGACCATCCCTTAGTTAAGCATAAATTATCTTTGATGCGCGAGGCAGATAGTAGCACTTATAAATTTCGTACCTTGACTAAAGAACTTGCCCGTTTGATGGCGTATGAAGCAAGCCGTGATTTTCCCATAGAAACAATCAGTATTCAGGGCTGGGAAGGCAACCAAATTGAAGGCATTCAAATCAAAGGTAAAACCGTTACTGTTGTACCTATCTTGCGTGCAGGTTTGGGAATGCTTGATGGGGTTTTAGACCTTATTCCCACTGCAAAAATCTCGATGGTTGGACTGCAACGTGATGAGGACACCCTTGAGCCCGTGCCTTTTTTTGAAAAGTTGGTCAAAGATATTGATGAGCGTCCTGCGTTGATTTTAGATCCTATGCTCGCGACTGGCGGTAGTATGGTAGCAACGATTGATATGATGAAAAAACACGGTTGTAAAAATATTAAAGCCTTGGTATTAGTGGCAACGCCTGAAGGGGTGAAAGCGGTGAATGATGCCCATCCTGATGTGAAGATTTTTACCGCAGCACTCGATAGTCATTTGAATGAACAGGGGTATATTATCCCGGGGCTTGGGGATGCAGGGGATAAAATTTTTGGCACAAAACAGCACTGATGGACAAAACATTAAAAGTAGGAGAAAAGCTAGATGATTTATCTAGCTTTTTTATTGAAAGTTATATAGTGGCTATTTTTTGCTGGGTTGTAAGCTATCGGCTAAGTCGATAAGCTTGATAAATTCGCGGCGAATACCTTGTGGGTCGTTGCCGATATTGGCTTGGGCGAGTCGCTTGCTGTCGTTTAGTTGCCAATTACCAATGTATTTGCTTTGCTTAAGGGTTTCACCAAAACTTGCCACACTTAGCGCAAATGCCAGCTCGCTGCTCGGCTGTTGGGTAGTATTGGTAATGGGCAGGGTCAAAAGCTTTGATGTATTACTATTTAGGGCTTTATAGCGAAGTTTTAAAAAACCCAGCTCAGTATTTTTGCCTGTGTGATTGATAGGGTAAGCTTGGTAGCGGCTATCGTCTAGCCAACCTTGCTGCCCCACAGGGGTAACTTCAAACAGCGCAACCACGGATTTGCCTGCACCTAGCTCACCTGCGTCTACTTTATCGTTGTTAAAATCTTCTTTTGCAAGGACACGATTTTCATAACCAATTAAGCGCCATTCTTTAACCGTCTGGGGATTGAATTCCACTTGGACTTTGACGTCTTTTGCTACGGTGTTAAAGGTTGCTGACATTTCGTCTACTAAGGCTTTTTTGGCCTCAGACAGGCTGTCAATGTAGCTATAGTTACCGTTGCCGTTATCTGCGACTTGTTCCATCATGTGGTCGTTTAAGTTGCCTTCACCAAAGCCAAACGTGGAAAGTGACACACCGCTATCACGTTCACGGCGGATAATATCTAGGATTTCATCGACGTCCGATACACCGACATTAAAATCCCCATCGGTCATCATCAAAATGCGGTTGATGCCATCTTTTTTATAGTGGATTTTTGCTTGTTGATAAGCCAGCTTTATCGCTGCTTCGCCGTTGGTCGAGCCACTGGCATCTAGGCTATCAATCGCGGCTAATATTTTGTCGGTATCACTGCCTTTTGTGGCAGGAAGCGTCACTTGGGTATGACCTGCATAGGTCACGATACTGATGGTATCTTGCGACCTCAATTGCTTGGTGAGCATTTTTAGCGAAGATTTGACCAGTGGTAATTTATCGTTGTCTGACATTGAGCCCGATACATCCACCAAAAATACCAAGTTGGCAGGCGGTAACGTGCTTTGTTTGGTGACGGTAGGGTCATCCGCTTTGATAGCCACTTTGATGATACGATTAGCCGTACGCCACGGTGCGGCAACTGTTTCGGTGCTTACCAAAAAAGGGGCGTTGGCAAGGCGCTTGGCTTGTGAAAAGTCATAGTTAAAATAGTTGATAAGCTCTTCAATACGCACCGCGTCAGTGGGCGGTAGTTGCCCATTGTTTAGAAAACGGCGCACATTGGCATAGCTGCCCGTGTCGGTATCGATACTAAAGGTAGCAACGGCATCGGTGGCAGTTTGGTGAATAGGGTTGACTGCAAGATGCTGATATTTTTCGCTATTATCCTGTTGTATCGGCATCGGCATCGGCATCGGCATGATAGGCGAGTAGCGTGCCATCTTGCTCATTGCTGCCGCTTCCATCATCATGGTAGGCGCAGCAACCACAGGCGTTGGTTGCGCGATAACAGGTGTAGCAGGGCTGGTATCACGGCTATTTGACGGTGAGGGGCTACACGCCGTCAATAAGCTTTGGGCGATGACGAGGCTCAGTAGTGTTGGCTTAAAAATGTCGCGCTGCATGAATAACTCCTTTTCAATCGTGACTGGCGTAATTACAGTTTACGACATTTTTTGATAAAAAAGGCAGTTTTTTGCGATAAAACCCGCTAGACATCGCTGTGGTTAGCGCGGTGTCAGCGGTTAAATAGGTTAAGAATAATGGTGAGAATGATACTCACGATAATCATGGTGACGATGGGGAAGTGAAAGCTGAAGCCACCGCCTTCGGAGCGATAATTAACGTCTCCCGGCATTCTGCCAAACCAGCTAAAAGCATTGGGGAAAAACAGATAAATTAAGCCAATAATGAGAAATAAAATCCCTATCCCAATAAAAATTTTTGCCATGTGGAAATCCTTCTACCATAAAAATAACTTATTTCGTTTTTCTCGGTGGCAAGCCTGTATGTTGGGTTTGGAAATTACCCTTTTTCGGATTCAGTTTTTTACCAAAACTGGTCGGTGTTGGTTTTTTACCCGATTTTTGAGCCGTGTTATCCTTAGCACTACGCTTGACCGAATCACCGCCTGCCGAGCTGTTTTTCTTTCTCGCCGATTGGTAAACTTCTTCGCCCTCAAGTCTAGGATTGTATGGCGGAATCAAACACTGACTACCATGCCCAATCAAATCCTCACGACCCAAGTCTTTGAGCGATTGACGCAGCAGTGCCCAATTTTTGGGGTCATGGTAACGTAGATACGCTTTGTGTAGTTTACGCTGTTTGCCCGATTTGACGATTTCCACCCCTTCGCTGTCACGGGTGACTTTATGCAGTGGGTCTTTGGCAGTATGATACATGGTGGTGGCAGTTGCCATTGGGCTTGGGTAAAAGGCTTGCACTTGGTCGGCACGAAAGCCATTGCGCTTGAGCCAAATCGCCAAGTTCATCATGTCCGTGTCTGTGGTGCCAGGGTGCGCGGCAATAAAATACGGAATCAAATATTGCTCTTTACCTGCTTCACGGCTGTATTTGTCAAACATCTGCTTGAAAGTATCATACGTCCCCATACCCGGTTTCATCATTTTGGAGAGTACATTGGTTTCAGAGTGTTCGGGTGCGATTTTGAGATAACCGCCGACATGGTGGGTGACCAATTCTTTGACATATTCAGGGTCTTTGACCGCCAAATCATAGCGCAAGCCTGATGCAATCAGGATTTTTTTCACCCCTTTGATGTCACGAGCTTTACGGTACAGTTGGGTGAGATGACTGTGGTCGGTGAGTAAGTTGTCGCAAATATCAGGATACACGCAGGAGGGTTTGCGGCAGTTTTTCTCAATGGCATCGTCTTTGCAATGCAGACGATACATGTTGGCAGTCGGTCCGCCAAGGTCAGAAATTACCCCGGTAAATGACGGCTCGGTGTCGCGGATTTTTTTGATTTCGCCCAAGATAGACTCTTCTGAGCGGTTTTGGATAATGCGTCCTTCATGTTCGGTAATCGAGCAGAAGGTACAGCCGCCAAAACAGCCGCGCATGATATTGACTGATAATTTAATCATGTCGTAGGCAGGAATTCTTGCGTTGCCGTAGCTAGGGTGGGGCAAACGGGCATACGGCAAATCAAAGATATAATCCATCTCTTCCATGGTAAGTGGAATGGGCGGCGGATTGAGCCATACATCAATGTCGCCATGTCGCTGCACCAAGGCGCGGGCGTTATGCGGATTAGTTTCTAAGTGCAAAATACGGTTGGCATGGGCGTAAAGTACCGGGTCGGATTTGACCTGCTCAAAGTCGGGCAAGCGGATCACGGTTTTGTCACGGGGCGGCAACGGGCATTTGTGTTTTAAGGCGTTTTTATTGGGGTCTTTGAGGTTGACCACTTGGATGTCTTGGCTTTCAGCGACCTTATCAGCATTGAGCACTTTGTGCTCGACTTTATCTGCCACAAACCCTTTGTATTGACTCTCAAGGGTTTTTTCTTGTTCGATGTGACAGTCGCCCACATCTTCCATCATCACATACGGATTGATAATCGGGTCAACGCGCCCAACGGTGTCGACGTCGTTACTGGCGATTTCTATCATATCGGTTTGCCAGTGTTTTTTGGTTTGTGTCGACAGATACGCGGTGCCACACACTTTGGCAAGGTCTTCAAAACGGTCACCTTTGGCAAGTGCATGTACAACATCGACAATCGCGCGCTCGGCATTGCCATACAGCAAAATATCAGCGCGGCTATCCATCAAAATGCTACGGCGCACTTTATCTGACCAATAATCATAATGGGCGATACGGCGCAGCGAGCCTTCAATCCCGCCCAAAATAATGGGCACATCGGGATAGGCTTCACGGCAGCGCTGGCTATATACCACAGCCGCACGGTCGGGGCGTTTGTCGGGGGCATTGTCTGGCGAGTAGGCATCGTCACTGCGAATGCGTCTATCGGCAGTGTAGCGGTTAATCATGCTGTCCATATTGCCTGCGGTGACGCCCCAGGCGATGGTCGGTTTGCCAAGTGTCATAAAAGCGTCTTTGCTCGTCCAGTCTGGCTGGGCGATGATACCCACGCGAAAGCCTTGCGACTCTAACAGTCTGCCGATGATTGCCATACCAAAGCTTGGGTGATCGACGTAGGCATCGCCTGAGACGATAATGACATCACAGGCATCCCAACCAAGGGCGTCCATTTCGGCTCGGCTCATCGGCAAAAATGGTGCAGGCTCAAAGCAGCTTGCCCAGTGTTTGTCATAGTCAAATAGGGCTTTGGTGCCTTGTTTAAAGGCTTTGTTGGCAATAGTTTCGGCGGACATAGGCTTGGATATTAAATAAAATGAATATGGCTCATTTTATCATGAATCAATTTTGCGATGGGGGTTTATAGGGCGAAATAACAAAAAAACCTGATTAAATTAGTCGGAATTTTATTGGCTATTAGACAAAATTTTTTGCAAGTAATTACATTATAATAAGCGTTGAAAATTTTTTACTTGCCATAAATTATGTAATCACGATGACTTTAGGCGATAATTTTCTTGGTAGTATTTTTTTTGTTGGCAACAGCTAAATATAAGGATAATTGATAATGCAAATCTTACCACTAACTGCACAGGATAAAACTAACTGGCAAGCCTTGTGGCAGGGCTATTTAGAATTTTATCAAACAGATCTACCCCAAGCGACTACGGAAAATACTTGGCAAAAAATTATTGACGAAACATCACCCATTTTTGGTTTCGGGGCATTTGTGGATGATAAGCTTATCGGCTTTGTACACGTTGTATTGCATCCTAATACATGGAATACCACAGACTGTTGCTATCTTGAGGATTTGTTCGTCAAAGAAAATGGGCGCGGTAAAGGTGTGGGAAGAATGCTGATCAAATGTGTCTATCAATTTGCTAAAGATAAAAACTGTAATCAGGTCTATTGGGTCACTCAAGAAGGCAACGTTTCCGCTCGCCGTCTGTACGACCATATCGCTAAAAAGACGGATTTTGTGCAGTATCGGCATACTTTGTAAATAAGATTTTTTATAACTGCCCCCAAACTTTGGTGGTAAACTATAGCTTTCTTGACTTTTTTGTAGCGCCTTATGAGTGATACCTTTGCTGATGCCCTAGAAGCGCTTGATCCGCTAACACCTGAGCCTACTAAGCTTGCGCCCCCGACAGAGCCGAAGCCTAGACGGCGGTTGCCGTATATGGCGTATGAACACCAGCAGCAAATCACCCGTCTGTGTGTGCGCTGTGGACTGCTGCTCATGCAATATGGGACAGAGTCGGCAACGGTAACAGATTTGTGCCGCCGATTGGGGTTAGCGTTGGGGTTGGCTAGCGTGGAGTGTGGAATTGCCTATAATGGCTTGACCATCACCACAATTTATAATAACCGCTGTATTACCACCTTGCGCGCGTCAACCACCCATGCCATCAATGTCAATATCATTGTGCAAATTCAGCGAATTGTACTGGATTTGGAAAGTATGCCGGTAACAAGTACCCTAGAGCACGCGACCTACCGATTTGATGAGATTGATCGGGACACTTATCCTGCCAAGATGGTCGCGCCGCTGGTCGGTGTGGCGTGTGCCTGCTTTGCGTATTTGGCAGGGGGCGATATACTGGTGTGTTTGGTGACTTTTATTGCTAGTATGATGGGGTATTCGCTGCGGCTATGGCTGAGTAACCGCAACTTTAACCCCTTTATATCCGCGCTCATCGCGGCGTGTTTTGGCTCCATCTTCGCCAGCACCGCGCTGTTATTGGGGGTTGGTAATGACCCGCATATTGCAATGGCATCAAGTGTGCTTTGGTTGGTTCCCAGTTTTCCTTTGATAAATTCGTTGTCGGATATGCTCAAGGGTTATATGAACATCGGTATCGGGCGCTTTATGTTTGTGATTATCTTGACGTTATCGAGCTGTATCGGCATTGTATTGTCATTGCTACTACTAAATATCAGTCATTGGGGCGTGGGTTGATGAAAGCGTTTGATAAAATTTTATTGCCAATATTGGGTAGGGTGAAAAATGGCGATTGATGTGATTGCCTTGATACGCGCAGCAACTTTTGCTTGCTTGATGACGCTTGGCTGGACACTGCTTGTCAATGTGCCGCGCCGCTATATTTGGCAATGCTTATTGTTGACGGTGCTGGGCTACGGACTTAGAGAACTCTTAAAACAACTGTCAGTCAATCTGATACTAGCGACGTTTGTAGCAGCGGGTATTTCATCCTTTGTGGCAATTTATTTGGCAAAAAAATATTTACTCACCCCAAAGATGATTTTGGTGCCTGCCATGCTGTGTATGATGCCGGGGATTACCGCGTACAAAGCTATGATTAGCTTTGTACAGCTAGGCTACTATGGCTACAATCCACAAGTATTTACCCAAATGATGGATTTTAGCTTCAATGCGATATTTGTGACCGCTGCGTTGGTGTTTGGCATTTCGTTGCCGACGTCATTTTGGTATCGCACCAAGCCTATTGTTTGAGCCTATTGTTTGAGCCTATTGTTTGAGCCCATTATCTGATGGGCATTGATCTAACTAATCTAACTGGATTTTCGTGCCTACCTTGGAAAAATTCATCACAAATTGACTTTTAAAGCGTCGGACATTGTTTTCATAAGTTAAATTATCACGGGTAAAACGGTGATATTCCGCCATATTTTTGGCGTGTACCAATAGCAAAAAGTCATAATCCCCTGAAATTTCATAACAACTCATCACGTTGGGCAATCGGTTCATCAAACGCTCAAAGCCATGCTGGAGCGCCGTATTTTGTTTTTCCATTTCAATCAGTACAAACGCGCTTAAATCAAAGCCCAATTCGGTAGGGTTGACAATCACCACTTGGCGGGTAATCACCCCAGTCTCTGTCATCATTTGGATACGGCGCTGACAGGTCGCTACCGATGCATGCACTTTTTCGGCGATGTTCTTAAGCGGTAGCGTCGCATCTTCTTGCAACAAGTTTAAAATACGTTTATCGATATCATCGATTTCATGAATCATAGCCATATCCTTCTAAAAATATACCATAAGACAAATTGAGAAAAATATAGCAAATTTATCTTATATTAATGTTAATTTATCATAAATAGGGGTATTTTGAAATAATTTACCAAAGATAATTGTTATACTGCTGGGCAATTTAACCGCAAAAGCAAAAATATAACAAGGTCAATTATGTCAGTCTCCAGCGTTTTATCACCATCGTCTATCGTTGTCCAGCCCAAAGCAACAACTTCTCAGCCCGCTACCGCTGCCAAAAAGTTACGTTTTGGGGTGGTGTTGGCATTGATTTCTAATGTGTTGTTTGGCGTGCTGTATCTGTATAGTCACTGGCTTGCGCCGTTGTCAGGCACGCAAGTTTTTTTGTGGCGCATGGTGGCGATGTGGTTTGGTTTGGTGGGGTTGTTGGCGATGACGCAAAGTTTTGGGCAACTCAAAGCATTTTTGATGGGATTAAACAAACAACAATGGATTTTATTGCTGTTGCCGACACCGATTTTGGCAAGTCAGCTGTGGCTGTTTATGTGGGCGCCTATCAATGGACAGGCGGTCAATACCGCAATGGGGTATTTTTTGTTTCCCTTGATGATGGTACTGATGGGTTGTGTGGTGTTTAAAGAAACCTTAAATCGATTGCAGTGGGCGGCGATTATCGTTGCGGCAGCAGGGGTGGGATTGCAATTTTGGCTCGCGGGGAGTGTATCGTGGGCTACTGCATGGGTGTGTTTGACGTATCCGATTTATTATGGACTGCGCCGCTGGCAAGGGGTGCCTGCGCTGATGGGGCTGTTCGTTGATTTGTCAGTGATTGCCCCGATTGCCTTGGGTTTTTTAGTATGGCAAAACAGCAGTATATCGATAGTCACTGGGTCAATGACAATGGGGCTGTTAGTGATTGGGCTGGGCATGATTAGCGCGCTTGCCATGCAGACCAATCTCAAAGCCAGTCAGGTGTTGCCGATGAACACCTTTGGTATGCTCAGTTATCTTGAACCTGCGCTGATGTTTTTATTGTCCATTTTTGTGCTTCATGAAGCTGTCAATGGTACCATGATTGCCAGTTTTGCTTTAATTTGGGTAGGGGTGTTGCTGATGATCGTAAATGCAATACGAGCGTCCAAAAAAAGCCACTCAACCGCTATTTGTGACTAGGTAAGCTAATATTCTTGATTTAATGGATGGATAAGTATGTAATAAATTGTTAAAATTGCGCTGAACAAAAATTGTACAACCATAAAGACTGAGGTGCTGCTTGGGGCAAATTCATTATCTAACTTATGTGAGCCGTATGACGTTGAAAGCTGGCGTAACCCCTAGAACGCTGTCTGATATCATGACGGTGGCACAGCGTGAGAACCTTGCCCATCAAATTACAGGTTTTTTGTGCTTTGGTAATGGCTATTTTTTTCAGTACATTGAAGGCGAAAAATCAGCGATTGAGCAATTATTTGGTAACATTCAGCATGATGGGCGCAACCGCGATGTCACACTCAAGTCTAAAGGGGTGATTGAACAGCGGCTGTTTCAAGATTGGCAAATGTTGATGGTCAATATCAATAACCCAGAAACGCATGAAGATATTATCAATGCGTTTTTACCTGTTTTGTCAGCTGGGTCAAAAGCGGCAGCGGCTGATAAGTTTATCGAGGTCATGCGGTCACACTACCATCAACGTAGCTTAGTGGATTTTCACAGCTATTCTCTCAAAAATGTCAGTCATTATGGCATCCGTCTGCGCGAACTGCTCAAAGTGCATCAGCATTTTTTATTGGTTCAAAGCATTTTACTGGTATTGATTTTGATTAGTTTTAGCCTATTTTGGGGTCTGTAGCATCGAGAAATAGGTTATCCGCTATTGAATATTAAACCGGCTTAGCGAAAATCACATGCCGTTATATGGTCATTCACCATGCCGACTGCTTGCATAAACGCATAACAAATCGTCGAGCCCACAAATTTAAACCCGTCTTTTTTAAGCACTTTTGACATGTTATCTGAGTATTCAGTGTTGGTGGGGATATCAGCAAAGGTTTTTGGGTGGTTATCCTGCGGTATTTTTGCCAAGCCGCTGGGCGACAAGTTCCAAAGATAATCGCTAAAAGATTGCGTTTGGGTGATTTTTAGATAGCATTTGGCATTGTTGATGATGGCTTTGATTTTACCGCGGTGGCGAATAATGCCCGCATCGGTCATGAGACTATCGACCATGTCATCATCAAACTGCGCGATAATTGCAGGGCCAAAATCAGCAAATACTTGGTAATAACGCTCGCGTTTTTTGAGGATGGTAATCCAGCTGAGTCCCGCTTGCATGCCTTCTAAACACAACATGGCAAATAGATGGCGGTCATCATAACTGGGCTTTCCCCATTCATTGTCGTGGTAAGCTTGATAAAGTGGGTCGGTGCCGCACCATTCACAGCGTTTTTTCGGTTTCATTGTTTTTCTCATAGCATTCAAAGTTTTATTATATATAGATAAAGCAAAAAAAACGCCAGCATTTGCCAGCGTTTTTGAGGTATCAGTTTTTAGTCCATCAAGTCGATATTTTTGGTTTCTTTAATTGAGAATAATGCAATGAGAGAAATAATACCATTAATAACTGAAGTTACGCAGCCCTTTAAAAAAGCGCTATCATAACAAAAAAAGCAGTCAGCGAGAGTAAACAAATGAACAAAGACATGATAGAACTCTACAGCGACTACCTCAT
>JABAHL010000028.1:0-12339 GCA_019353055.1 Faucicola osloensis | reverse complement strand
GTTCATCTCTTTTGGCAACTTCTGTGGTAACGGTTTCGCCTAAAATAGATTTAACACTATTAGCAAATGCCTCACCTCGATAACCGCCATCAACCATCACATTTTTTACGCTGCTTAAGCGTTTAGCATGTTGATGAAGTAATATTTTGGCACCCTCACGGTCGGTAATGTTAGCGGTCGTGATACAGATATCATGCGGCAAGCCTTGGCTATCTAGCGCAATAGGGCGCTTAATCCCTGATACTTTCTTTCCTGCGTCATAGCCTTTGTACTTAGCGGTATCTGTGTTCTTAACGCTTTGAGCATCGATGAGGATAAAACTGGTTTTGCCCTTACGTTTGTGTTTCTTTCGCGCTTTTTTGACCAATTTTTTTTAAGGCTTTGTCAAGAATGCTGTTGCCTTCTTCGTCAAGCTCGCTCCATTTCTGAAAGTACGAGTGGACGGTGCGCCATTTGGGGAAGTCATGGGGCAGCTGTCGCCATTGGCAACCTGTTCTTAGTATATACAATAACCCACAAAATACGTCATAAAGGTCAACCGTTCTTGGTTTGGTCTTCTTCCTTGCACTTTCTAGAATGGGTAGTATGTGCTCAAATTGTTTTCGGCTAATGTCGCTTGGATAGGCTTTTCTCATGGTGAATGATTCGGTTATTAATCAATTATGTGGCTTATCCTAGCATATTTTTTAATCGTGAACAGGTTCTAAGTAGACGATAGGATAGACGCTGCTCAGTGGCCGGTTCTGCCAAGCGGTGATGTCATCCAAGATGTTGTCAGTGACTCTGGAAACCAAGCTGCTTGAGATGTCGACGTCGTAGATGTCCTTGATGGTTTCGACAATCTCAGTAGTGGTTTGACCTTTGGCGTAAAAGCTGATGATTTTGTCATCAAGACCTGAAATACGGGTTTGGTGCTTACTGACAAGTACAGGCTCAAAGCTACTGTCGCGGTCTCTTGGGGTGGAGATCTCAAGCTCGCCTGTGTCGCTACGGACTCTCTTTTTAGTGTGCCCATTGCGCTTATTAGGCCTGTCTGCCTTTTCATGCTTGGGGTAGCCGAGATGCTCTTCCATTTCTGCTTCTAGGGCAGTGTCGATGAAGGACTGCATGAGCTGCTTTTGAAAGTCTTTGATGTCATCGAAGCTTTTCATGCTGCTGGCCATTTGCTCAGCCAGTTTCTTGATGTCAGATTGGTTAGTCATTGCTTATTCTCCTGTTAGTGGATTATAATAAGCAGTTACACAAAGTTTGGGAAACTCTCTGCCTTACATTTCGTATTTTCTATTTGTAACGTAATTTCAGTAATATTATGATTATGTTTTAGAACTTCTAAGGCCTTTTGATAGAGTTGATCTGTATTGCTATTCGGAGCAACCAAATGAGCAGTTAAATGAATATTTCTTGAGGATATAGCCCAGACTTTCAACTGATGAATCCCTTCAACGCCCTCTAGCTTCAATAAATCATTTCTTAACGACTCAATATCAATCTCATCAGGAACTCCTTCAAGCAGAATATTAATACTTTGTTTTAATAAAATCCAAGTTCGAGGTAAGACCCAGAAGCCAATTAACACAGCGATTACGGTATCAACCCACATCCACTGGGTAAAATAAATAACTATTCCTCCGATAATCACGCCTATCGATCCTAGAGCATCACTAAGAACTTCTAAATATGCACCTTTTATATTTAGACTTCCTTCAGCACTAGCAGAAAGGATTTTCATTGAAATCAAATTTACGACCAAACCAATGACCGCGACAATCATCATTTCAACACTTTGAATTTCAGCAGGGTTCGTAAAACGTTGATAAGCTTCATATACAATATATATTGCTACCACAAAAAGCATCACCGCATTAAACAGAGCCGCTAAAATTTCAAATCGCTGATAGCCAAAAGTTCTTTTATCATCTGCGGCTTTTTTACCAATTTTGATAGCGGCAAGAGCAATAGCTAAAGCGGCTACATCAGTAAACATATGAGCTGCATCAGATAACAAAGCCAAACTTTGGGTAATAAAAGCAGCGACAACTTCTACTATTAAAAAAGTAGTCGTTAAACCTAAGGCAACCATTAACTTCTTACTATTTTCTTCAGTAACAACCGCATGGCTATGATCATGATGTTCTGACATAAAATATTTTCCTTATTCTATTTATGATGAGCAGAGATATTGGATAACAGCCAATATCTCTGCTGTAAATCGACTAATCTATTGGATTAAGAAACTTTTTTTTCATTTATCCAACGATAAAGCACGGGTAACAGCACCAAAGTTAGTAATGTTGAAGAGATAATCCCGCCAATCACTACGGTTGCCAGTGGCCGTTGAACCTCAGCCCCTGTTCCGGTTGCCAGCGCCATTGGTACAAAACCCAGTGAAGCCACACAAGCTGTCATCAACACTGGTCTTAAGCGCAAAATAGCCCCTTGCCACACGGCTTTATGCACTGGATATTTGTCCCTTAATTCCTTAATAAAGGTCAGCATTACCAGTCCATTGAGGACTGCAACACCAGATAAGGCAATAAAGCCAATTCCAGCTGACATCGATAATGGAATATCCCTTAGCCAAAGGAACAGCACACCACCGGTCAAGGCAAAGGGTACCCCGGTAAAGACCAATAGACTTTCTTTGACATTGTGAAAGACCGCCATCAGTAAAATAAAGATAGTGATTAAAGCCAGTGGAATCACGATTTGCATCCGTGCTTTGGCTGAAGCCAAATTTTCAAACTGACCGCCATATTCTATCCAATAACCACTTGGCAAAGTGTATGCTTTGAGCTGTGTCTGTACATCAGAAACAAAAGACCCTAAATCACGCCCTTCAACATTCGTTGTAACCACAACTCGGCGTTTACCATTTTCTCGACTGACTTGGTTGATTCCTTCAATGGTCGAGACTTGCGCGACATCCGACAATAAAATACTGCCACCATTTGGAAGCTGAATAGGTAACTGGGAAACAGATGCGACACTACGGTCTTGCTCTCCAAGACGGATAACAAAATCAAAACGACGATCGCCTTCTAAAATCTCTCCCACGCTTTGTCCACCAATACTGGTTGCCACAAGGTCTTGAATTGAACGCACACTCAAACCATATTGTGCAGCCAAAGTTTTATTTACCTCGACATTCAGTAATGGCAAACCTGAGGTCTGCTCAACTTTCACGGCACTGCTACCCGATATTTGCTGAATGATTTTGGAGATTTTAGTCGCCTCAGTATTGAGGACATTCATATCATCACCGAAGATTTTCACACCAACATCACTACGCACACCTGAGATCAATTCATTAAATCGGAGTTCAATCGGTTGTGAAAATTCACTATTATTGCCTGGAATCGTGGCTAAATACGTCACCATACGGCCACGTAATTCATCTAAACTTTCTTTAGGATTTGGCCATTCTGAACGAGGCTTTAACATGATATAGCCATCTGAAATATTGGGTGGCATGACATCTGTTGCAACCTCGGCTGTACCCGTTCTGGCAAATACTGCCTTAATTTCAGGGAAACTCTTTAAAAGAAGTTTTTCAGTATTCTTCTGAATACGTAAAGACTCTTCTAAGCCTGTACTTGGTGAACGTAACTGTTGTATCGCAAAGTCTCCTTCACTGAGCTGTGGTGCAAATTCACTGCCGAGTTTGGTACTGATAAATCCCGTAATCACTAATACACACAGTGCAAAAATCAGCACAACTGCTTTGTATTGATACGAAATATCAAGAGTTTGCTGATATTTAGCTTTTAGCCATAACATCCAACGACTTTCTTTTTCTTGAATATCGCCTTTGACCCACAATGCCACAGCAGCAGGCACAAAGGTGATCGATAAAATAATGGCTGCAACAAGGGCGAGTACCACTGCCAATGCCATCGGATGGAACATTTTTGCTTCCACACCACTTAAAGCAAAAATCGGCAAATACACCACCAAAATAATAAGCTGACCAAAAATAAGAGGACGACGTGCTTGGCGGGCAGCCAGAAAAACTTCCTTAAAGCGTTCACTTTGTGTGAGAGGTCGTTTTAACAGTTGCTGTGTATGGGCTAAACGCCGGATACAGTTTTCGACAATCACCACAGCACCATCGACAATGATGCCGAAATCGAGTGCACCTAAACTCATCAGATTGGCACTGATATTTTTCTGTGCCATCCCGGTTAAGGTAAACAGCATAGAGAGTGGAATGACACAGGCAGTAATCAAGGCAGCACGGATATTCCCTAAAAACAGGAACAGAATGATGATGACCAGGATTGCTCCCTCTACCAAGTTTTTCTGAACGGTTTTAATCGCCTTCTCAACCAAGGTAGTACGGTCGTACACCGTTTCAATCACTACCCCTTTAGGCAAACTATTCTGAATATCTTGAAGCTTGGCATCCACAGCTTTAGAAACAGTCCGGCTATTTCCACCAATCGCCATCATGGCAACCCCTAAAACGGTTTCTTTGCCGTTATAGGTTGCCGCACCGGTTCTTAAATCATGCCCAATAGAGACTTGCGCAATATCACCAACCCGAATTGGGCTGCCATTTGGGCTACCCAGCATGGTGTTCTCAATATCAGAAAGCCCATTGAATGCACCCGGTACACGTACCGTCAGTTGCTGACCATTGTCTTCAATATAACCTGCACCTCGGTTCTCATTATTTTGCGCTAAAGCCTGTTGCAGTTGTTCTAATGAGATATTCAGTTGCTGCATCCGGTTTAAATCGGGAGAGACCACATAGGTTTTTTCAAAACCACCAATAGTGTTGACCTCTGCAACTCCCTTAACACGTTGCAGTTGAGGACGCACAATCCAGTCCTGAATCTCACGCAAATCCATCGGCGTGTATGCAGTTCCATCCGGCTTTTTCGCATTCGGATCTGCCTTCAGTACCCATTGATAAATCTCACCGAGACCCGTAGAAACGGGGGACATCGTCGGTGCGATTTGTGCAGGCAACTCAGGTTGCGCCTCCTGTATCCGTTGGTTAATCTGCTGACGGGCCCAATAAATATCAGTCCCATCTTTAAAGACAATGGTGACTTGAGAGAGTCCATAACGGGATATGGAACGGGTAAGCTCCAGATCCGGAATGCCAGCCATGGCATTTTCAATGGGATAGGTAATCCGCTGTTCGACTTCAAGCGCAGTAAAACCCTTGGCTTGGGTATTGATCTGTACTTGGGTATTGGTAATGTCAGGAACAGCATCAATCGGCAACTTCTGATAACTATAAATACCCACTGCAATCCAGGTACAGACAAAGAGCAACACCCAAATCGCATTTTGTATGGAAAACTGAATGATTCGTTCGAATAAACCTTCTGGTTTTGACAGATCAGAATTAATGTCCATGGCCTGCCTCGTCTTTTTCTAATTCAGACTTTAATAGAAAACTGCCATCCGCAATGTATTTCTGCCCTTCAGTTAATCCAGAAATGACTTCTAGCCATTGCCCATCCTGACTGCTCACGCCCACTTCTATTGGCTGTGCTTTAAGATGAACCAGTCCCTTTTCTTCAGACTCAATCACAAATACCACAGGTTTTCCTTCAACCTGCTGTAAGGCTTTTTTCTGGACTCTTAACGCTGTTTTTGCTTGTGCATCAGTCACAAAAACATTTACCAAAACATTTGGACGCAGTACATCCGCTTGTGTGGTGACTTTGGCACGCACTTGTAAACGTCCAGTTTGTAAATCTGCCTGTGAATTCAGCGTTTGTACTTTTGCTTGGTAATTTTGATCAGAACCATTGGTTTTAAAGTTTAAAATTTGCCCTGCTTGAAGGTGAATATTTGAGGTATTTGGTAGATTAAATTCCAACCAAAGGTCTTTTAGATTTTCAATCACAAAAAGCTGATCCGCCAGTTGGACATTTTCACCGACCACAATATCTTTTTTACTGATCACCCCAGAGATCGGTGCTTTAATCAGAAAACGCCCATTGTTATTGCCACTTGCACCTAATGCATTTAAACGTGCTTGTGAGGACTGGACAGTAATCTGCGCTTGACGGTAGGCATTTTCGGCACGCTGGTAATCCTGTTTGGCAGAAATCCCCTGTGACCAGAGTTGCTGTTCGCGCTGGTAATCTTTACGGGCCAAATCCAGATTTGCCTGTGCCATACGCAGATTTGCCTGTTGGTCGATCAGTTCAGGCAGGATTAGTACAGCCAGCGTTTGTCCTTTTTGCACGCTCTGTCCTAAAGCCACATTGACCTGCTCGACATAACCACTAAAATTAGGCGATATCTGCGCTTGTTGATCGGTATTCACCACCAATTTACCTGGCAGGGTTGTCAGCTTTTCAACCAATCCTGTGGATGCAACAGCAAGTTTTAAACCTTGTTCAACCATTTGTTGGCTGGTCAGTTGTATTTCGCCTTCTTCAGCATGTCCTTCTTCAGAACTATCTTTATCAGACTGTTCGGCATTTCCCTCATCATAACCACGCCCCTCAGATTCAGTTTTTTTTGAACTTAACCAAATAGCCAGACTGACCAAGACCGTAATCAGAATCAAAACTACAATCATGAGAGACTGGGATATTTTTCCGTTTTGCTTGGCGTTCATTTTATCGTGCTCCCCTATTGATTAAATTTTGCGATGCTTCGACTGCCTTTTTATTCAGTTGTGTATAGGCATCCGAACGGCTAATTTCTTCATAACTTGTGCCAATACTGAGTGCCTCAGCTGCTAGGGCAGTTTGCCAAGCTTGACGTAGAATTTGTAATTGACCCAATCGAAGATTCTGCAGTTGGGTGGTTGCTTGCTGAACGTCGGTAATGGACAGTTTCCCTGCCTGAAACCCTTGTAAAGTACGGCTCTGAACTTTGGTCGCCAAAGTAACTTGTGCTGTTGTGGCATCGAACTGGCTACGTAAACCTTTGAGCTGATGCATTCTGTTGGCAATATCGAGTATTTGTTGCTTCAGCTCAAGCTGCTGCTGTTGGTTCAGCAATATTTGCTGTTGCTGGACCATCGGGATCGCATATTGCTGGCGATTGAAAATATTCAGTGGAATAGCCACGCCGATTGCTAAAGTCGTATCGTTGCTTTTATTAGGGGTTTTGCTACTTCTCATGCCTACATTTAAAGTCGGATTGGGACGTGCCTGAATTCTTAAATTTTCAATTTGATGATCCGATTGCTGAATGTTCAAGGCATAGAATTTTTCTAGCCACCCTTCAGCAATATACCGTTGCACAGTTTGGAGACTTTGCTCTGGCCAAGGGATAGCGGTTTTATTCAATTGAAGATGTGAAGATGTTTCCCCCCCCCACAAATTAGACAGCTGACGACCGGCAGCTTGTTTATTCAGCATCGCTTGCTCATAAAGTCGTTGGATTTCTAGCGCTTCAATTTGGGCACGCTCAAAATCAACCAGGGCAATACTGCCTGCCTGATAGCGTTTCTGGGCACTGTCCAGATTGGCTTTACTTGTTTTTAACAGTACTGAATAAACAGACTGCTCAACCTCAGCAAGTGCAAATTGCGACCATGCAAATTTAACAATCAGTTGGCTTTGTGCCTTCCATAATTGCTGTTGCAATTGGATTTGTTGATTCGAGGTATTGGCAATCACCCGGTTCAGCTTACGCTGACCAAATAGATCTAGAGGTTGACTAACGCCAACATTGAATTCCTGTTCTTGACCTGAGCCAAAGCCAAACTGTTCTAAACTTATACTTGGATTCTGCCATAACCGACTTTGCTGAATATTCAATTCAGATATTTGCTGAACTTGTTGCCACGGCTTGTCTTGAGTCTGGTAACTTTGTACTTTTGCTAAAGCGGATTCAAAGCTGGTAACGTTTTCAGCATAGCTATATTGCATAGCCACTGCACATATACAAGCAACCAAGCTATGACGCAAGAGTATAATTGATTGTGAAGACATGATTTTTCCCACTTATTTAAATAACCCCACTCTCAACTTGAAATAAGCAATTCAAACTGAAGTGGGGGATTACCTAACTGTTTGTTGATTACAAAGCAAACGTTATGAGCCAAGATTTTACGCATAAATCTGTGAGACAAATGCCATAAATCTCTCGCTCTCACCTTTTGCATGTTAAATCGCTGTGATAACTGACCAATCACCGTATCAATATTGCGACGAGCATTTTTAAGGCGATTAAGTACACTAAGCGGTCTGTTATCGGGCATATTGACACACAGGAATGGGAAAGCCATCAATAAAATGAATGTTGTCTTGCCCATGCTATTTAACGATATGCTGTTATATCATCTTTTTGTAGTAGTCATCTACCATTAGATAGATTTTAATGATAAATTCGTCGATGGGCATGGCTTATCCTCTAATCTTTTTGGTCATTGATTAAAGTTTAAGTTCATGCCTTTTTTGTTTCAACCCCCTCTAAAAGTGTTGAGAGTGGGGTTTAAATAATAAAAGTGGTGGGAATGTTTTAGGCTACCCCACCATGAGCGGGGAAAATTCGGGAGGTGGGCTTTGTTGAAACAGGTCAGGAGCCTGATAGCTGTTTTTCCAATGAAATTGTGGATTCACTTTAACTTCAGAGCTTGGATGAAACACATCTACTTTTTCATTTTGTACAATCACATGCATCATCGATGGTAGATGATCTTGATGATCTTGATGATCTTGATGATCTTCACCGATTTCTAAATCGCTACTGAATGTTTTTATGTTTTCTGACTGTCCATTATGATCGTGTTGACGACTATCGCTGGCACACAAGGTATTTTGGTGATGACCAAAATGATAACTCTGCTGTGATTGAGGCTGTTGTTCATGGACACAAAAGGCCGCCGCCACATTCCAAAAGCTTTGGAACATGAACAATCCAACCAAGACTGTAATCCATGTAGTAGAACGCATCATCATAACAATCGAAAAATTTGTACCAAGTATAAGGCTTAGAGCCACTCCAAGGTCAAGCTTAATAAATTAAATTAAACATTCAATGAACACTGAATAGCCGGCACTTTTGCAAATTTACCTTGTCTCTATAAGCTCACATCAATTTCAGGTAAGAATAACAATAGATAGTGAACCGTACCGGGTTTGTCGGAGACTTTTTATTTAAGTTAGGCCACCTGACCTAACGGGTTAATCTTATCATTATACATTGCTTCAAACTCAAAAGGCAATTTCCATGATGAGAGTTTCCCAAACTTTTTGTAACTGCTTATAATCCACTAACAGGAGAATAAGCAATGACTAACCAATCTGACATCAAGAAACTGGCTGAGCAAATGGCCAGCAGCATGAAAAGCTTCGATGACATCAAAGACTTTCAAAAGCAGCTCATGCAGTCCTTCATCGACACTGCCCTAGAAGCAGAAATGGAAGAGCATCTCGGCTACCCCAAGCATGAAAAGGCAGACAGGCCTAATAAGCGCAATGGGCACACTAAAAAGAGAGTCCGTAGCGACACAGGCGAGCTTGAGATCTCCACCCCAAGAGACCGCGACAGTAGCTTTGAGCCTGTACTTGTCAGTAAGCACCAAACCCTACCACGATGTCGATTTTATTGGTTTTGATGATTTTGATAGCCGCTAATGTTGCTTTAAGTAAGGTTGACGGGGCTTTAAATAAGCGTTTGATACCGTTACCGCGTAACCCCTGCATATTGATGGCATGGTAGGTAAAGTCGTAATGTTGTAGCAACTCATTTTCCATACCGACTAGGGTGCCGAGCCAATGTACTTGGGCACCTGATTGTTGTAACGCTTGAGCCACCGCAATCGCGGGAAACACATGCCCACCCGTGCCTGCTGCCATCATCAGCACGCGCGGTTTTTGCATCGTTGGCTCACTCATCTTATTATCCTTGATCAATCCAATCTAGGTGAGGTGGGGATTAGAAAACCCCGTATGACTGACCGTTTATCGGAAAAAACAATCACCATAAAAATGGCAAAATCATAGCATTATTTCACTCAATAATAAAGTAAATCACTTTAATTGCTAAGTAGCATCAAGATTTTGCAGCCATGGTATCGCTTTATATTCAAACCGGATGATTAGTTGTCACCGTTCTGTCACGAATCAGTCAAGCCACTGTCACATATCCCCTCTAACATACTCAGCATAATTGTTTCTGCATTATTTCAATAAAATTTATTTCGTAGCCAACTGCTAACTGCTATCAGCAAGGAATTCACTCATGACTGAAATTAATCAATTAGACCAAACCATTAGCCGCCGTAATGTCATTCGTTTTTTGGCAGGGGTGCCTGCGCTGCCACTTGCCACAGGCTCTGTTGCCACCCTATTAACAGGTTGTGGGAGTGATAGTGATACTAATAGCACAGCAGGCATACTCAATAATACACAAAAAACCATTAAAGCGACTGAGTTTGTCGGTATGGCTGCACCCGATTTATCAAATCCCGCCAATATGGCAACGGTGTATGTCGATTCAAAGCTAAAAGCAACCTTTGATGACAATACCACGACTGACTATAAGCTACAGTACCAACCGTTTTTTAAAACAGGGGATAAATTAAAAGACTTAAAGGGTAATGACATCATTGCAGGCGGCTATTTTGATATCTATAACAAGCCTATCATGGATAGCTCAGTGCTAGCCTCTACGCGCCAGTTTTTCTCTGATTGCCCAGATGGCTCTTCATTATTGACAGTTAAAGGCGCACGTGTTGCGGGTGTAACAGGTAATACCGTATTTGCGGTGGTGCAATTTGAATATACCAGTAAAGACCAAGCCGGCAGCAATACTTACGGTACACTACCTTCACCCATTGCGGTAGTCACGCTTGACCAAAACCCACAAACAGGCGAACTCAAAGTCGTCAAATACCACAATGTGGATATGTCAAAAGTGTATGGGTTATGGATTACTTGTGGTGCATCCCTCTCACCGTGGAATACGCATTTGTCATCAGAAGAGTATGAACCAGACGCTTTCATGGCAAGAAGCAGCGCCCAATTTAAAGCATTTAGCAAAAACTTATACGGTGATGAAACCAAAGCAAACCCATACCATTATGGTCATTTACCAGAAATCGTAGTCAATGCGGATGGGTCTGGTATCGCCAAAAAACATTTCAATCTAGGTCGTATCTCTCACGAACTGATTCAAGTGATGCCTGACCAACGTACTGCGTTGATGGGTGATGACTTTACTAACAGTGGTTTATTCATGTTTGTTGCCGATAAAGCAGCTGACCTGTCTGCAGGTAACCTCTATGTTGCCAAAATCACCCAAACGTCAGCCAAAGGTGGCCCTGCGGCTGCCAGTGATTTTAGCATCAAATGGATTCATCTAGGACATGCGACCAGTGCTGAAATCGAAGCCCTAGCCAATACGGTAGTACCAACCGATATCATGGATGTCAAATACACTGACCCCAATGATACCTCTTACAAAAAAATCGGCTATGACGGGGCAAATAACTGGGTAAAACTTGCGCCAAATAGCAAATTACCGGCAGACAAACTCACCCAAGCGGCTGCATTTTTAGAAACCCACCGCTACGCAGCGCTGCAAGGTGCATCAATGGCGTTTAGCAAAATGGAAGGCACGACGGTCAATATCAAAGATAAAATTGCCTACTCTGCCATGTCGCGCATTGAAAAATCCATGACCACGGACGAGTACGATGTCAAAGTGGCTCAGTTAAAATCAGGCGCAGTCTACGCCCATGAGCTTAAAGGCGGTCAGGTTGATAACAATGGTAAAGCGATTAACTCTGAGTGGGTCTCTACCCGTATGTATGTACCTGAAGGCTTAGCAGGGGAAGACATTGCCAAAGACGCGCTCGGTAACACGTCAAACATTGACAAAATCTCTTGCCCCGATAATCTAAAATTCTCTGAAAAAATGCGTACCTTATTTATCGGTGAAGACTCTGGCTACCATGTTAACAACTATCTTTGGGCATACAATGTTGATACCAAAAAATTAGCGCGTATCCTGTCAACACCAGCGGGCGCTGAGTCTACTGGCCTACACGCGGTCGATGAAGTCAATGGCTATACTTATATCATGTCAAACTTCCAACACCCAGGTGATATGACCTTTGTCCCCGCCGTTGAGACAGCAGTTCGTCCGCTCATTAACCAAAACTTCAAAGATGGCTACAGTGCCGCGGTGGGTTATTTGGCATTTAAACCAGACAAATTTTCTGCGGTTAAATCATTTGGCGCTGCAAATAGGTAGATATCCCAGTTAAAGCTGGTAGCTGTGTGGTCGTTATTTTTTTCTGCCCAACGAATGATATGTCCGTTACGGTTACCCTTGTTGGTAGCATAGTTACGTGGGTTAGCTGCATCTACCGGATATGAAACGCCACGATTAGAATTGTTGGTTAATGTG
>JABAHL010000027.1:0-13774 GCA_019353055.1 Faucicola osloensis | reverse complement strand
CAAGATTGTCCATGTAAGAAGTCCTGGTTAAAGGTGTTTGTGGTGAACTTACTTTAGCATGTTGGACTTCTTTTTTTTATCCTTTCTTATGTCGAATTCAGGTTAATTAAATGGAAAATCGATTCGTTCAGATAGTCCTACTTTATGAGAATTTTGAAACTCGATTAAATCTTGCTTAATTGAAAGTACTCTGCTGATTGTCAAAGGGTCAAGAATATGTAGATAGGTGTTGGGTGCAAGATTTAGATTTTTAATATGAACACCATGGCGTCTTCTCTTAGCATCAGTTTCTTCCGTATCAGAACTCTTAATACGAAAATCGTATATAAATTCATAAATAGACTTTTTAAATTCCCCATCATGATTATAAACAAATAACAATCCTCTAATTTCAGAATTACTTTCAACTTGATATTTTTGTCTCCATGTTTCATTCAACCTACAACACGCAGTACCGTTGGCAAGGCTAGTTAGCCACTCAGTTACTCCACCTAACTTAATTGAATTTGTGGCATAGCTTTTTAAATCAGTATTAAAATAGACTTTTTTATTAAGATACGGGTCAAAGTAAGAAATTACTATATCAGTAGGATGAGTATGATTTTCTTCACTAATTTCTTCATCTGTTTTGACTTTTTTAGATTTTTTTTTGCCCTCATTGCTAAAATGTTCTTGAGGGGATAAACAGTTAAAATTTAAGTCATTCTCTGGATTTATCTCCCACTTTAAAAATTTTCCCAATTCATCTAATATTTTACTTGCTAACTCGGCGATTCTTATTGTTTCTGCCATTCTCAATTATCCTTTTCAAAAATTACTCGTTATTAGTCACTAAAACAGCCACAAAAAGTTAATTTAATTTTAAACTTTTCATCTGCTCCGCAATCTTCCCCTCCAACTCATGCGACTGTTTGAACAGAGTATTGAGCGTGTCGCTAAATTCGGTCATCTTGGCATTAAACTCATCAGCTGTGATATCGACATAATCAATCTTCACATCGAAATACTGCCCTGCACTTAAGCTATAGTTTTTGGCGTTGATATCGTCATAGCTGACGACCACGCTAAAATCCTCAACCGCTTGCTTGGCGGTAAAGGTATCGCAAATTTGGGCTTCTTCATCATCACTCAAAACCGTTTTTTGGTTTTTACCCTCTTTGATTTTTTTGCCAAGATTAGACGCATCGATAAGCACCACGTCGCCTTTGTTAGCCTTGTCAATGAATAGTATCGAAACGTTTGTACCTGTCGTGGCAAAAATATTTGAAGGCATAGAGACGACGCCAGCGAGCATTTTATTATCGACTAAATGCTCGCGGATTTTTTTATCTATGCCACTTTGGGCGGTGATAAAGCCTGTGGGCAATACCACTGCCGCTTTACCCTTATCTTTTAGACTGGTGATGATATGCTGTAAAAATAGCTGATAAATCGCCATGCTTTCTTTTTTGGCTTTGGGAACATTCGGTATCCCTGCAAAAAAACGCTCTTTGTTTTCTTTGGTGTCGAGATTGTTTCGGAAGTCGCTAAAGTCGAGTTTGAACGGTGGATTTGACACAATATAGTCAAATTGTTTTAGATTGCCTGATTTCTCAATATGAAACGGTGATTCAATGGTATTGCCTTGAATGACATTAGGAATTGAGTGGACTAGGTTATTTAAGATTAGGTTTAGGCGTAGAAGGTTCGATGATTTTTGCGAGATATCCTGCGTGTAAATCATACATTTGTCCTCACCAATGGCATGGGCGACGTTCATGAGTAGCGTGCCAGAGCCTGCGGATGGGTCATACACAGAGACGTTTTTGACGGTGCCACGTTCGCTTGTTGGTACTAGGATATTTGCCATGATACGAGCCACAGCGTGTGGCGTGTAATATTCGGCATATTTACCGCCTGCGTTGCTATTGTAATCTTTGATAAGATATTCAAAAATTTGGGCATAGAAATCAAATTTTTGGTCAAAGATACGCTCAAAGCTAAAGTCGCCTAGTTTGTTGATAATGGCTCGGCAGAAGTCGTCACGCTTGCCTTCATCGGTGATAAATTGGCTGAGACGGTCAAATAAGACAACCTTTGCTCCGCTATTGGTTTGAACAGAGTAGATGTCGGCATTTTTAACCGCGATGTCGATTAAGGTATCGTCAAACAGTTTGGCGAAGTCATCATCATTTTGTCGGGCATATAAGTAGTTGATGAGATGATGTGGCTCAAGCTTGGCGGTGTCCACGACCATCATGTTGAGCATTTCTCGCTCATCTTCGCTCATGTCAGCTAGGGCTTTTTCCCATTGTGGGTTATTGGCTAGGCGCTCGTCGAGTTGTTTGACGGTGTAGGCATATTTGTCGTTTAGGTATTTGTATAAGAATACTTGGCTGATGATTTTAAATTCGTTGCCGTCATTGCCTAGTCCATAGTTGGCACAGATGGTTTTTAGGCTGTCAATCATGGCTAGGGTTTGGGCTTTGTAATCTGGAGTCATGGTCACTCTTGCTGTTTAGTAATGTCTTTTAGCTGTTTCAAAAGTTCTGGGATTGAGCGTTCGGCAGTTTGATAGATGATATTAAAATCAAGCTCAAAATAGCCGTGTGCGATAATGTTACGCATACCACGCATATATTTCCATGGGATTTGTGCGTTATTCTCGATGAACTCTGGGTCTTTTTGGTAGATGGTGTTGGCTATTTCACCCAAGGCAATCAAACTCATGGCAACAGCATTTTGGGTGCGTTTGTCGCTCATAAATTCATCGTGAGGTATGCCTTCGATAAACAGGGCGATATCTTGGCATAGCTCAATCATTTTATTTAGGTAGTCTGGGGTTCTTTCATACATGGCTGATTACCTAGTTACAATGGAATGGCATATTGCATGACTTCTTCTTTAAATTTTGGCGGTAGGCTGTTGTCGGTGACGACATCGACCTTGAGATTGAGCAGTTCTTCAAGTTCAATTTGTAGTCCGCAAATGTCAAAGAGTGTGGTGGTTGGGCTAGCTTCGACAAGTAGGTCTAGGTCACTGTTTTCGGTGTCCTGCCCTTTAGCGATTGAGCCAAATATGCGTAAGTTTTTTATGCCGAATTGTTGGGCTAGGTCTTTGATAGTTTGTTGGTGGTGTTGTATTTTTTGGGATGGTTTCATGGGTAGTCCCTGTATGGGTTTTATTGTACGGTGACTTGTCCGTTCATCAGCATGGGTAATAGCCAATCTCGAATTTTTATTAGTTCTGCATTTTGCTTTATGCTTTCAATTTTTCTAGCTATTATTTGTTGAACTAAATCATCATATTTTTTTAAAACATTTGAAGATGGAATGAAAGTTTCGAACCAACCAATTCCCTTAGTATCGAGATGTAAAACGAGCGTGCCTGAAGCATAATGCTTTATGTATTCATGATAGTTATAGGAATTAAAAAGCTTTTCTAAATAACTATTTGGTAGTTTTTCGCTCTTAATCATTGCAACATCACAAGACATTAAAAATGACTCTTCATAAATATTTGGTACAATGAAGGATTTACCAATAATATCTGCGTTCCTAGTTACATCTGTTACGGCTACTACTAAATCACCAGTTTTTAATAAGTTTTCACTTTTTGTAGTGCCATTAAAAAATTTTGTACCTTCGACCTTAAAGCTGCCATTTAAGTAAAATGAGTTCAGGTTTAAAAAGGGTGTTCCAGTTTCTTGTATCTCATGGCTTTTATATGAAATACCACGTTTAATCGAAATATGCTTATCTAAAGTTTCAACCTCCCACCCTTTCGGAATGTCTCGTTTTAGGGTTTCGTTATAGACCATTTCACCGCCCGATGATTTGTAGGGCTTGCCATTCTCATCTGGGAAGTCAAATTGCACAAACCAGTAATCGTACAGCGTTTTTGCCATTTGCTCTAACGTGGCGTTGATTTGATTGTTTAAAGCAATTTTTTCATCAAGGGTTGATAAAACCGATGCGATTTTTTGTTGATGAGGTAAGGATGGAATTTCAAGCTCAATCATATCAAATGTTGAAAGATTAATTGTATCAAAAACTGAACCTTGACTTTTCGCTTTGAGATTTTTTACATAATTTCTAAGCGAATAGTATAAAAAATCTTCATTCAAAAATTCTTGCTTTGCTCTAAGACCAAAGCAAGATTGATTAAATGCCATCTCATTACCAATTTGAGCTAGTGCACCAACAGTACCCCGAGCTGAAATAATAGTATCTCCAATAGAAAGTAACTTTGTACTACTATTATTTAGACCATTTCTAGTAATTGTCTTATCTGAATAATAGACAAAGCGTTGGTCGTTATTGAAATCAGCAACAGATAGCCAACCAATATCTCCATTCCAATAATCAGGGTTAGCTGTTGAAGGTGTGCCACCACTAATAATATCAACTATTGAGCTAAGCGTATGTTTTACTGATTCCACTTTAGACCTTATTAAAAATTAATTTTCTCAGACAAATATTCCTTTAGAATCATTTGATTGATTGATTTAATCGTTTGCACATCCAACGGCAATTTCTGTTCCATCTTAAACCGTTTAATCACCGACGGCATCATCTGATTTTCAAAGAAACTCACATTCTCCAAAATCTGCGACAAGTTCAACACCTTTTCATCGGCATCCGCTTTCACCCCAGTTAAGGCTTCATGAATTTTTGCCTGCTCTCTACTCATCTCAGGCTTAGCCATCAAGCGTTTATGAATCCGTGCAAACTTCGCATCGCCTTGATACTTATTGCGTATCAATTCATTCTTGCGATTTAGCTCTTTGACCTTGACATAAATCCTATCAAGGAGCGCCATATTCTCTCGCATTTCTACTTGCGATACTTCGCCCAAATTCTTTTTCTTAAAAATCCGCTCAAGCTCTTCACGTAAGGCGATAAACTCTGGGTCGTCTTTATCAAAATTACTGAGTAGCCCTTCTCGGGTTTTACGCAAACTATCCTTCAAATCATCGGCAAGTTTTAGCTCCGCTTCGCTCACCTTTTTAAACTGAAACACAATGTCTTCAAGGGCTTGATTCAATAAATTGGTCGTGTCGCCTTGTTGCAAAGACTCTTGCAGGTTTAGCATGGCAAGGCGGTCATTGGTGTAGCGATACAACAAATTAAGCTTTTCAAAGTCCAGACGCTTTAACACGTCATAATCACCTTGGAAACGTGCCACGTTATATAACTCACGCGCAAGACTTAAGGCTTTATTTAACTCAAGAATAATTGCCTTATCATTGATTTGGCTAATTTCATCGCTAAACTGTTCAGCATTCTCGGTCGAATACTCAAATAACGCATTTTTGATGATGGCAATGTCTTGGTTGATTTCTT
The DNA here is from genome assembly GCA_019353055.1 of Faucicola osloensis. GTDB lineage: Bacteria > Pseudomonadota > Gammaproteobacteria > Pseudomonadales > Moraxellaceae > Faucicola > Faucicola osloensis_C. The sequence continues at coordinate 8,450 of JABAHL010000027.1, read as the reverse complement.
CGGCAGTTTTAAATAACTGAGAATAGCCTGCAATATCGTCGCCTAGCTCACCTTGTAACTCATCAAAATAGGCTTTATTGGTTTTATCAAACTCTTTGCTAATATCGGCAAAATCGACCACATAGCCAAAACGAAAATCTTTGTATGGGCGGTTTACTCGCGTTAAAGCTTGCAATAGATTGTGGGCTTTAATCAAGCGACCAAGATACAGCTTTTTGAGCCTTGGGGCATCAAAGCCAGTGAGTAGCATATTGTACACAAATAGAATGTCTATTTTACCAGCTTTAAAGTCTTCGACCCAGTCTTTACGCTCTTCTTTTGTACCAATATCGTGCAGGATAAGGGCGGATGACGTGGCATGACGGGGAATAAATCGCCTAGGCTCAGTTTGGTATTTTTCCACAAACAACTGGTGCATCAGCTTGGCTTGGTCGGAGCTGTCACAAATCACCATTGCCCCAATCGTATCATCTTGCATTGTGCCACGACTGGTCTCAAAGTCATTGATGATATAGTCAAGCATGGGTTCGACAAATTTTTTGTCACTGTAAATTGCTTTTCGGTCAATACTACCCTTTTCCACTTTGAGTTTTTTTAGGATTTCGTTTAGCTGGATTTGATAATTTGACTCAATTGCTTCACGCATCAGGCGAAGTGTATAGCCGTCTGCAATCGAAGCGTTATAATAGTATTTATGAATATAATTGCCAAAGGTCTCAGTGGTTTTGTGCTGTTTATTTTTTTGTTCAGCGGTCTCGTCTTTTTTGCTAAAACTGCCAATTAACGGTGTACCTGTTAAACCAATTTTGATCGCCTGTCTGTCAGACTCTTCAAGGTTAGCAAGGAATGAGCCTTTCGGGTCATAGCTACGGTGGACTTCATCCAAAAAATAAACCCGTTGAATATTCACATTGTAGTCATTGGTCGAGATGACATGGGGGTCATCTTTAAACTTATGGATATTGACCACAGTAATTTCAGGCTTGCCTGAATGATTATGCAGCGCTTGGGTGGATTTGATATCCTTGCTAAAGGCTTCACGAGAACTAATCAAATGCACAATCAAGCCACGAGCTTTGAATTCACGGTCGGCTTGTTGCAACAAGTCGAGCCTATCAACGATGAAGTAAAATTTTGGAATGACCCCACGTTTGGCAAAGTAATCGGTTAAAAATCGTACATTATAAAAGGTTAACGCCGTTTTACCACTGCCTTGTGTATGCCAAACCACACCCTTTTTGATACCGTTATCAAGCGTATGTTTGATAGCAAACGTAGCGAACATCTGTGGATATCGCATGATGTGTTTCTGGATAGCTTTGCGGTCTTTTTTGACATACACCAGTGCATAACGGAGCATAAAGGCTAACCGCTCACGACTAAGCAGTGATGTGCAAATACGGTTGGTTGGTCGGTCTGGATGTTTGTTGCTTTGAAATTCTGGACTGGTATAAATTGACGGGTTATTGGTATCTTTTAAAACAAACTTTTCTTGCGCTTCGCTAATGTCTTTGAGCAACGTGGCAGTATTTTGCGGCGCTTCTTCACGAAAGTAATTGAATTTAACTTCGCTGTATGACGTGGTGGCATAAAATGCCCCTGTGACTGGCTCTGGGTCGGCAATGTCATACTCCATGTTATTAGAAAAAATCATTAACTGGGTGATATTTACAAAGCTTCTAAAATTTGGATTGGCAAATCGCGTATTGATACGTTTACGCTCGGCAATAACACCTTCACGGTTGTTAGGTTTTTTTACTTCAATAAAGACTAGCGGCATACCATTAACCAGTAAGGTAATGTCTGGTCGAAATTCTTCATCACCCCCTGCGGTTTGAGTGATACAGGGTAGCTCTGTGACGACATGAAAGCTATTATTATTGAAGTTAGTAAAATCAATGAGTTTAGTGCCAGATTGGTTTTGCAATCGCTCAAAAAATGCTTGCCCCAGATCGTTATTTTTTAGCTCAAGCTTAATATCGGTAAGCAAGCGATTAATATCATCATCTTTTAGGCTTGGATTAATTCGTTTAAGCGATTGAACAAAAATGGGGACTAAAATGTTACATTCCCCATCAAAATCGTCCTTGTATTCCTTAATCGAAAGATACTCATAACCTAGTCGCATGAGATGTAGGATAGTGGGGATTTTAACTCGCGTATCTTCGGTTTGACGGTTCATTGTTCTATTCTTATTCAATAAAATGGTTTTGCAAATTTATTTTGGGAATCGAACTACTATACAAAATTTGTGCATATCTGCCAAATAAATAAACCCATCTAATGAAAGCTTTTTGAAGTTTTTTCGAACGTCGCTAATTTTTCCTTGCCTAATTCGGTCAATCTGTATTTTTGGAATTTTGAATTGGGCTTATCTTTTAACGTTTTCTCTACGAAACCCAGTTTTTCAGCAGGTTTATAATAATGTTCATTATAAAATTTTCGAGATTCTTCGGGTATTTCTAGCTTTGCCATGATTTGCATTCTTGATAATTCTTGTTGATCAATTGCTAGTAAAAGATGGGTAACTTTTGAATTGTCGTTACTCGTTTCATCTTTTGATGATAGATCGCAGTTAGCTATCATTGATCCAGTGTTTTTAACTGAAATTGAGCCTTCTCGAGCCTCAGAGTGAACTGGTCTTATTACTTTACCTTCGTTTTTATCAGATTGCTTGACCTCTTTATATTCAACAGTAGTCTCATTTTTATCGTTTAAAGGTTCAACATTAATTAGTTGCTCAGTGTTTTTCTGGGATATTTTGTCACCTAAAATTCCAGACTGCTCAACTTTTTCATAATCAGCGGTATTATTGGAAGCATTTAGCTCAATAGTGTTTTGATTCATTTTAGTCGAATTTTCATTTGCAGGTATATCTTCACCTAAGAAAAATAACTCTTTCGCATGCTTCATCTCTGCTACCATGTCAGGAGTGGCAAACCAAATGACGCAAATTGGGCTATTGAAAAAATAATATTTATGTAGAACAATATCAAAAGCCTCATAATCATAATCATCAAAAAATGATTTTATCGACTTTAAATCATTTTCATCCAAATATCTTCGACTTAGCAACATTTGGTAATGCAGCTCTGTTTTATAAAACTCAAAACCATTTACACCTATTATTACAAACATACCATTTTGTGATTTGTAATGCTTTTCCTTAACAAAATACTTTTGAATGATAAAAGTTAACTCCTTAGCTCCCTCATCGCTCCATTTTTGTATGAAATAAATTTTGTTAGCTTTGCTCATCTTTTCTAAGTGTTTATATAATTCTTTGGGTAATTCTGGTATTTGCATTATTGAATGCTCCAATATTTGAAATTTCGATAAATGTTTAACATGGATTTACGATATTGTGCAATCTTAAATTAAGTTTTTATGAAAAAAAAATAAAGCCAAATTTTATTGGCTTTATTTGTGCTTAGCTTCATGCAGACCGACTAGCGATTTTTTGATTAATCCATTCTGCCACTTCGCTCGCCACCCAAGCAATACGCACTTGTGACAGCTGTACCTTTTTTGGGAAAGTTGGGTCGTAGTGGTCAGACTTTTCATCAATCATTCGATAAATCGTGGCACGGCTTAGACCAGTGCATTTAATAACATCTTGGATTGAAATCAATTGTGGCATGACGATCGTTGCAAAAGTTGGGTTAATTGTATTAATAGTTTTCATGATTAGCTCTCCTTCATTGATAAGAAAGGTAAAGTCCTTTCATATCAATTCGCTGTCTCATATTTTTTTACGTCATCTCATCTTAGCTAACGTTCCTCACACTCCGCCGAAGCTCATCCTCAAGCGACTGCCACTGTCCATCGGATGAATTACCATCGCTCCCCACTGACCGAACAATCGCATCGCTATCCACATCAGCATTATAAAACTCCTCCATAATCGCTAACCCTTCATCACTATCCACCTCAAACGCTGAATTGGCATAGCCAAGCTTAGCCACTTCCTCTAATGCCTGCTGATTGAAGCCAGACTGCAATTGCTGTGCATGAATCGCCTGGGCATTCTCCACCGCATCCTTTAAGCTCACATTATCCTGCAAGGTCAAATCCACGTAGTAGATGGGTGTCCGATAGCTTTGTGTCGTACTTTTGCCACGGATGGTCAGCTGTAACGGTAAGCAAGATAACAAGCCACCCGATACCGCATTAAAGTAACTTAAGCGAGCCATCAGCGTTCTGATTGAATTGTAGCCCGTGGTACGAAAGATAAATGAGCCTAACTCATCGACATCATCTAAGTTGGCGTATAAACGCCCAAATACCTTACAGTTACCATTTTGTCCGATAGGACATAATTCAGGACTTGGACAAGGCAATTGCTCAACGCCGTTTTGGGTACGTCGTTGACACTGCTCGCCATTACCCACACAGATAGGTCTGCCTGTTTGTCTGTCAAACAACGTATATTCAGCACGTAGATTTAACTCAGGCGTGTTAAACAGCATCCGTACGGGAATTTGACGTAGTTTGCCATTAGGCTTATTTTGACGTAGCTTGTCATCGAGTGGATGCTTAATCCAACCATCCTTGCTTTGCACTTGGCTGGTAATGGTGAATTGGTCATCTTTCTCCGGTAAGCGTTTACCGTTTTTCTCAACGACCTTACCAATGGTGATTCTGCCTAAAATAGGCGGTGTAATGGTTAACCCTTTAATCATGGGTGTTCTCCTTGGTTTAATTTAATAGATTGGTTTAAAAGGCTTGCTTAATTGGCTGATTGAATAAAATAAAAAACCCATGCTTGACCAGCAAACATGGGCGATACAGTGATTGGAATAATGGGTGTTTGTTAGCTTGAATTACGCCTTGGTATTCACCAGAAAACGACGACTGCCTTGCCTTACCTGTGGATATTGATTAAGTAGCTCGGGTTGGTCTTTGAGCAGTGCCTTAGTATCTAAACTCACGCTATCTTTAGCTTTCTTCCAGCTAACTGAGCCTAGACTAAATACCGCTTTTTCGGCATCTTTGATATGCATCTGTATCCGCTGTTTAAGCGATTCATAGTTGTCTGCATGGACTTCCATTAAGTTCTTTTCAGCCAGTAGCTGACCAAATAGCATATTCATGTCCTCGTTTTGGCTAAAGTCGAGGGTTTTATCCGCTGAGGACTGAGAATACAGTTGAGTAATTGCTTTCGCCGCTGATTCGCTCCCATCGGCAGGCGGTGGTACATCCCGTTGCACGTAGTCCCAGAACCGGCGTTCTTGATGAATGAGTTGGTTAATGATTAATTCATCTCGCTTAATTTCATACACCCGAGCTTCATGCCCACAAATCAGTACACAGACATGGGCTAAGCTTTTACCTGTCACCGCTAACTGGTGTTGTACTTGGCAAGTGACATATAGCGGTACGCCATGTTTCCATAGCTTTGCGCCATGCTCCCCTGTGGTCTTAATCTCTAGTACGCCCACTTCTGACTTATTGACGGCATAGTCAAGATTCGCCAGCATAAAGTATTTATCGGGGTCTGGATGTTGCAGGACAGCATTAACACGGCGCACCTTATTGCCTGTCTTAGCGGTGTAGTACTTGGCAATGAGGGGTTCTAACTCTTTACCCCAATATAGCGGTGAATAGGCATTTTCCATCAGCCCATCGGATAAGTCAGGGTTTTGTCGTCCTGTCTTGATGAGCCATAGCTCAAGCATGGACATGTAAGGATTAAGCCCACAGGCTGCGGCGGCATCACTACCACCAATGCCTGTGTTTCGCACCGCTAACCAGTCTTGATGGGTTAACTCTTTGATTTCAGCTAGGCGTTTAGCAGCTTTGGCTTTGGTGGGTTTAATGTGAGTAGTGATTTTAGTTAAGCGATTGTCTTGATTGGGTTGCATCGGTAGGGTTAAATCATTCATGGAATATCTCCTTTGGTTAAATGTTTGTAAAAAAAGGGCATAAAAAAACCACGCCTTATTGCTAAAGCGTGGTGGTTACAGTGTTTTAGATAGTAGATAAATTGCTTTAAGCGACTTGTTCTAATGACTTGTGCTAGGCAATCAGTCGCATCGCTTCCTCAAGTCCCTTTTGCTTTAAGTTTGCCCCAGTGCCAAACCAAGCTGAGTCTAGACGATGGTCAGTGGACATAGCCCGGCGTTCATGGTCAACAAATTCAGTCACGGCACACAATAAGCCATAAGCGGTATCCCGTGCTGAATCAAGATCAGCCCCCCGACCTTGACCGTTAAACATGGTCATGATTTGGTTCATGGCTTTGGCATTGGGGACTGCCTTTTGGGTTTTATTATTGGTTGGGAACATAATCAAAGTATCGTCAACGTCATTGAACAATCGGTTGAGATAGTTAGTGGCTTGTGCTTGAGTTATCCGCCGTTCAGTGAGCTGCTTCATTTGGTACATATGTTCATTCCACTGATTGATGGAAATACCGAGTTGGTTTTTCACCTTATCGGCATCAAACACAGTTGAATGTGGCACTTTGACCACGCCACCTGATTTGTCCGCTAGACTGATTGCAAGGGTATTGTTACACACTACCCGAATACTGGTAAATTGGGCAGTAGTTGCCAACGTACCATCACAAGCGGTTGCCAGTAAGATATAGCCATTACTAACATCTTTGCCTTTAAGGGCAGTCGATTGTCCTGTTTTCGCCAGTGCCCAGAACTTACGACCGCCTTTGAGTACCCCTGCGGTTTCAAGCTCAAAATCAGCTTGCTCAGTCAAATCCCGATAAAACTCCAAGATTTCACGTGGCTGGACTTCTTGATAGCGCTGACTCACCACTGATAACGGCTCTAGGGTATCTGAGCGATACAGTACCTTGTTATCGGCAAATGGCATAATGAGCTTGCCACCTGCGGCATGATTGGCATAGTAGCTGACATCGGATGATTCGATTGTCCAGTCCATGCCTGCTTGTTCTGCCCAAACTTCGATGGGTTGATTGGGGGTAAGCTCGTTACCTAAACCGTGCCAAGGGGTTTCGCCAACATATGCCATTGTTTGTACTTCGTGTGCCATGATAATTACTCCTTTGATGAATTGGTTTAATGATTGGGTTAGTTGGATGATACAAGTTGAGTTGGACAGGCAGTGTCCGTCACAGGTTGAGATAAGGTGCGATTGTCAGTATCAAAGACTTGGTTGCAGTTGCGACAGTAGTAGCTGTGACAGGCAGTTTGATGATTGCCTAGATTACTTAAGGCAATGCCTACCACGGTGCCAATCACCATGCCTAGGCTGGAGGGTATAACCAGTTGTCTACAGACACTTGCGCCTACGCTTGCTAACACGGCAGGTGATAGCAGAGTTGGATCAAGTGATTGTGGGAAATTGGGATTAGCGGTTGTTACGGGAACAACCTGACTGCTAAAGCATTTGGGACATAGAGGTTTCATTATATTGCTCCATAGGGTTAAATTTAGGACATAAAAAAGGTCTGCAAATTTTCATAGCAGACCTTGGATTTAACGCTGTTCACATAAGCCATTGAATTACCAATGGTTATGTCATATGGGTAATATATATCTGAAAAATTTTAGAAATGGACTACATCCGATTCACACCACGTCGCCAACTGACATTAAATTGTCCTTTGCCAAAGGTACGCATATTAGGCAAGCGAGCAACAGGATGTTGATATTCCTCCTTCTCAAACTCTGTTAAATAACTAGCAACATCTATTGCACATTGGACTTGTTCTATGTTGTTCCGATAAATCATACCAATACCTATCGGCACATATTTAGCCAAATTCATCAAGTAGTGTGAATCATGACAGTTAAAATAATACCCTGTGAAATCGGTGATTGACCGCCATTTCTCTCCCACCTGCAATGCCAATCCATAGGCATTTTGGTGTTTAGCACCGTCATAGATAAGTAGCAGATGAATATGGAAGCTCTTTTTCTTACCTGCTTCAATTGCCCATGCAAACCCTTGTAAATCACTTAAACAAGTCTTCTTGTTAGAAATCAATTCTCTAAGCGTTGACATATGCTGAGCAAAATCATCAACACTTACCATGTCTTTGCAATCGTCACGATAAAATAAGTCTACCCTAACGAACAGTAGGCGAGAATAATGCGATATCAGTTGGGTCAAATACCCACGCAACTGCTTTTCATTCTGCTTCTCTTGAGATAACTGATTTTGAATTTCAGCCATCACTTGATGGCGGTATAATTCAAGGGTTACCAAAAAAGCCTGTGTATGCTTAACATCCCATTCAACATCACAATGATATTGGCTACCTATTGCAACATTCATACTGCCCAAAAAAGCATGTATGGTTTGGTTGTACTCCAAACCATCATCGTACATTGCCAAAAAAGGCAATCGCAATTGATTAACTGAAGTTACGCAGCCCTTTAAAAAAGCGCTATCATAACAAAAAAAGCAGTCAGCGAGAGTAAACAAATGAACAAAGACATGATAGAACTCTACAGCGACTACCTCAT
>JABAHL010000026.1:0-14256 GCA_019353055.1 Faucicola osloensis | reverse complement strand
CCAATATCTTATTCATGGATGAAACAGGCTTTTACCAAAGACAAAGTTATCAGCGTAGTTGGTCACCTGTTGGCAAACCCTGCTATGCTAAAATTGAGGCCAACAAAGGTATATGTTTGGTAGGTAAAACTCACCCTTACCCACTGCAATCACATTGCCACCCACGAAAATAGTTTGCGTTTCATCAACGTTGAGCGTCAAACGATTGGGGCGACCCATATCATCACCCTGAAAAATGCGTTTATGGATTGGATATTGGTTTTGTGAGATAAAGTACGCACCCAAATTAGCACAGGCTGATCCGGTGCCACTATCTTCAACCATAACATGATTCTGCTCAAAGAACATACGTGAGTAGATTATATCGTCAACTTGATACCAATAATAAACAGATGGTTGTTCAGTTGTTTTAAATTTATTATCCTGATTAATCTTGCGAAGTAAATCCTTATCGATTTGTAGATTTTTTAAAGCCTCACGATTGGCTAATTCAATTAATATTTGTTGAGTACCACTATTGATGAAATAGGCTTTATTGCTAATATCGCTTTCTTGAAGACCACTAGCGTGAGCAAGCACCGTTTTACTCAAATGACTTTGAGCCCACTCAAAGCCATGGATTTTGACTACGATACTATTTTGATTAATAGTTATGTCAACAGGTTTGGCTACCGTGTTCAATACAAATTGATCAGGTAAAGCATTTAACTGGCTTAATATAAATGCCGAGCCTAACGTTGGATGGCCTGCCAATGGTAGTTCATAATTTGGGGTGAAAATGCGTAAGTCAGCAATCGCTTGAACGCCATGCTTAGCCGTTGGTGCTAATAAAAACACAGTTTCGCTTAAATTAAACTGTTGCGCAATCGCTTGCATTTGTTTATCAGTCAAGCCATCGGCATTGGAAAATACAGCAAGCGGATTACCCCCAAAATGGCTCTCAGCAAAAACATTAACGATATGATAAGTATAGATCTGCAACATGAATTTTCTCTTATGATCGGCTAAAAAATTAGTAGATTCATCATAGCGAACTTATTAATAACAATCCCGATGCAATTTTGACATTTCTCATCAAACTGTCATGGTAACTACGACTACACAATTTTGATGAAAGTTTTTATACGGGTTAGTGTTTTTCAGTTTGCAAATAGCTTTTTAACCATTTTAAAAACCCAGGGCTGGTACGAGTGACATTGAGCCGAATATGCGTATTATCCTTTGCGGTAGGACTAAATAAATGGCTTGGGGCAACTATCCAACCGTCTTTGTAAGCTTGCAACGCTAAGGCCTTACTATCAACACCGACATTAAGCCACACAAATAACCCTTGCATCGTGTGATTGGGATACACTAGACCAATTTCATTAATCGATTTTTTTAACGTCTCATGGGCGTCTCTGAGTCGCCGCTGCATGGTCAAAAGGTGTTTCTTATAGGCATTGTCTTGCCAAATCTCACAAATGGTGCGTTCGGTCAGTTCAGGGCAGGTCATATTGGTCAGCATTTTTTGTCTTAACACTGCTTCAAGTTTCGCTTGTGGGCAGCAAACCAGCCCGACCCGCCAATTGCCGCCAAGTACTTTTGATACCCCTGTCACATAGAATACTCTTTGCAGTCCGTCGAGTGTGGCGTATCGCATGACGTTATTGTCTTCGATAAAATACCGATAGACATCATCCTCAACGATATAACAATCATATTCTGCCATAAGCCTTAGTACTTCAAAAATATTATTGGGTGGCAAATTAAACGAAGTCGGGTTATGCAGTACGCTGTTGGTAATATACAGTTTCGGGCGATAACTCTCTAAAATCTGTTGCAACTGCGCAATATCAACGCCATGGCTATTTCGATTAACACCGATGACATTAAGCCCAAGTTGCTGCAAGCAACCAATTATCCAAAACCACGTTGGATCATCAACCAACACATAATCACCCGATTGGCACATGGCTCGTGCAATTGTTTCAATCGCAGACGACACACCTGATGTGGTAACCATGGCATCAGGATGTGCCAAGATATTAATATCTGCCAACTGCCTGGACAATTGTTGTCGTAGCGGTAAATAGCCTTGCAAATTACCGTAACCATATACGAAATTCATGGACTGGGAGACTTTTTTATGGGCTTTAATAATGTGGTTTTGTGGATAGAGCCATTCAGGCGATAACAAACCGCTACCTGAACAATGCGACGCAGGAAAATCATTAAATAGATGCTGAAGCAACCAACCTGTATCTAGCACATTTTGATTTAGGACAGGCACGTCAACTTTAGCTAATATTTGCTGAGTGGGTAAGCTAACATAATAGCCAGAGCCTTGCTTGGCATAAATTATGCCTTGTGCGACCAGTTTGTCGTAAGCTTGCGACACCGTATAGGCCGAGACATTCAAGGTTTTTGCCAGTTCTCGTACCGCAGGGATACGCTCACCTTTTTTATAGATTTGCCAATGAATATTGTCTTGAATGTGATTAATCACTTGTTGGGTTTTGGATGTCATTATTTTATACCGTAGGTTTTTTTATTAAAACTGGGTTAAAGTTAATAGTCTGACACATATAAAAAAACCACTGTTGAGCTTTCATAATGTCTTCAATTGGAATATTAACTGCTCCATATCTTGCATCAGCAGCACATTCAATAAAGTTAATATCCTTTAATGAAAGGTTATCTTGATAGTTTTCATTATAGGCTTTAGCAAGCTTAACAATACTATGACCATACTTTGCCTTAAGTTCCTTTTCAGTTAGACCTGCTTTTAATAAAAAGGATTTAAGGGTTTTTTCCACGCATTGCATAAAAGCGTATTTTACCTGTCCGAAATTTTGATTATTTATCTCAAGATGATTTTTTATACTTCTAAGATCCGCTCTAATAGATTCAGCGAAAATCAAATAAGAATTCCAATGATTTAAAATTTGAAAAGATTCTAAAGCTTTGGAATACAAGTCAATGATTAATTCAAGCTCGTCATCAGTTAATCTCTCTATCATAAAAGGCGTGATTTCTTTACACATCCGTAAGATATTTGTTTGATTCTGACCTCCTTTGATATTCAAGTTTTTTTCTATGAAGAACTCACATTTTCCATAGAAATTAGGAACTCTAAATCTCCATAAATCACCTTGTAAATTGATAATCACCATGCCTAAATCAAGATTAGTTCTTCTTGCATTTTGATATTTACTTCGACACCATTTATCTAAACATTCAACAATGAAGTTTCCCAATTCATTATCATTTAATGGAGAATTAACAACTATTGGTAAGGGAATAGTGGGAAAAACATTACCTAATCTAGAATGGATATACATGTATCTTTGATATACAGCAATTCTTTTATCAATAGCTTCTTTATCAAACTTCTCAATTAAATTGTTTAATTCAGCTTCAAACCTTTTAGGAATCATTCTTCATCTCACAAACTGTATTGGCACGTTTGACAATACACTTTTTAAAATTATTTGAAAATCATATCGGGATTGTGTTGGTTAATTTGTTTATAGTAAATGAAATTCGGCCATTAAGCGATATCATGACTTATTCAACTAGCATCAATATTACGCCCGATTCTCAAGCTAACACAGCGATATTACTGGGTTTGCTTTCTGTCTTTGCCTTTTCTTTAACGCTGCCTTTTAGCAAAATTGCCGTGCAAGTCTTAACGGGTCTAGAAGTAGGTTTACTGCGTTCGTTAATTGGCGGTGTTATGGCAATGATTATCTTATTGATAAAACATTGTGCTCTGCCAAATCGCCAGCAAGTCATTCGTTTATATCTTGGTTCACTGGGCATTATTTACGGTTTTCCGATATTCTCTAGCCTTGCTATGAAGTCGGTACCTGTCAGTCATGGGGCGATTGTACTAGCGATTTTACCGTTATCGACTGCCGTTTTTGGGGTATGGCTTAGTAAAAAGATAATGCCTCTAGCCTTTTGGATTTGGTCGATTGTTGGGGCGCTATTGGTCATAGGCTACGTGGTAATGACTAAAGATTTACAGAGTTTAGTATTAGGCGATATCTACTTAGCCTTGGCAGTGATATTAGCAGGGTTTGGCTATGCCCAAAGTGGTCAGCTATCACAAAGCATGCCTGGGTGGCAGGTAATTTGCTGGATGTTAGTACTCAACTTTCCAATTATTTTAGGACTGTCCTTGGCTTTCGTAGATTTTTCTCATATTCATATGATGAAAGCTAGCCATATTGGTGCCTTATTGTTTTTGGCCAGCGTGAGCGGACTATTCGGTTTTTTTAGTTGGAATAAAGCATTAGCTATGGGTGGTATCGCTACAATTAGTCAGTTACAGCTATTACAAACATTTTTAACATATGGTGTGGCGGTTTTATTTATGGGTGAGCGGTGGAGTTGGCTAAGTTTAATCATTTGTCTCTTAGTTGTGGCAACGGTTTATCAAACCCAAAAGACGGTTAGGCAAGTGTCTTAGCCATAACAACGTCTACACTAGCTTATGAAGCGATTACTTGACCCATTAGTAATCGCATGTTTTTATTGAGCCAACATCCACGCCACCGCTGCATCGATATGCAGAAGTGTGGTGTCAAACACACGTAGTGGGCTATTTTCTTCATTGATAAGCAGTCCGATTTCAGTACACCCCAAAATTACGGCTTGTGCACCCTGCGCTTTGAGTGTCTCAATGATTTGAATATATTGCTCGGCAGCGCTCGGTTTAATTTGGTTTAAACACAACTCATCATAAATAATGCGATGCACGATTTGCTGATCAGATTCGCTAGGGATAATTGTTTGAATCCCATATTTGGCTAAAGTTGTTTGGTAAAAGCCATCCGTCATACTAAAACTAGTCCCTAACAATCCTACTTTTTCCAAGCCTTGTTTAGCAATGGCTTCGGCTGTGATGTCAATCAAATGTAAAAATGGTACATCTATAGCATCCGTGATGAACTCAGCGACTTTGTGCATGGTATTGGTGGCAAGTAAGATTCCATCAACGCCTGCAAGTACTAAGCCTTTTGCAGCATCCGCTAACATCTCACCTGCTTTTTGCCAGTTGCCTTGTTTTTGTAGTTGAGCAATTTCTTCAAAGTCGAGATTATAAATCACCAGCCTAGCCCCATGATTAGCGCCAAGACGTTGATTGATTTGCTCGTTGATTTTTTGGTAGTAGCTGATTGAACTTGCGGTACTCATGCCGCCAATGATGCCGAGTAGTTTCATATGATAATGCCTATGATTAGTTCCTATTTTAATTGGCTACTATAGGGTAATTTAATAGTTGATGCCCGATACAGTTGTTTTTTAAATTTCAAAATTGTGTGGGTGGTTTAAACATCACAATTATTTGCCGAAAACCACTAGCAAAGAATCCTGTCCGAAACTCGAAGGCATCACCACTAAAACTTCGATAGCATGGTTTTAACCTAATAAGGAGATAACCATGCTAACCCATCCTCAAATTAAATACCAGCGCTTTACCATTGAGCCTTTTCCCACCCGCACCTGGTGCAACAACCAGCTTACTACTGCCCCGCGCTGGTGCTCATCTGACTTAAGAGATGGCAACCAAGCCTTAATTAACCCTATGGATACGGACAAAAAGTTGTATTTATTCAATCATTTGGTGGCGATTGGCTTTAAAGAAATTGAAGTGGCTTTTCCTTCCGCATCTGAAACCGATTTTAACTTTGTACGACAGTTAATTAATGACAAGCTTATTTCTAACGATGTATGGATTCAAGTCATTACCCAATCACGTCCTGAACTTATTGCTAAGACCTTTGACGCATTACAAGGCGCATCCAAAGCGATTGTCCATTTATACAATGCCACTGCCCCCGTCTTTCGTGAGGTGGTATTTAATCAAGACAAAGCCAGTACCATAGAATTAGCAGTAAATGGGGCAAGGTTGGTTAAACAGCATTGTGAGCAAAATCCCAACACCCAATGGCAATTTGAGTATTCACCAGAAACTTTTTGCTTTACTGAGCGAGAATTTGCCCTAGAGATTTGTGAAGCGGTTAAAGATGTCTGGCAACCAACAGCAGATCGGCCCATGATTATCAATCTACCTGCCACGGTTGAAATGAATACACCCAATGTATATGCCGATCAAATTGAATGGTTTATTCAAAATTTTTCGGATTTATCGCATATTACCATCAGCATTCATCCACATAATGATCGAGGGACAGGGGTAGCCTGCGCTGAACTTGCCATGCTTGCTGGGGCAACCCGAGTCGAAGGCTGTTTATTTGGCAATGGTGAACGCACCGGTAATGTTGACTTGGTAACACTGGCGTTAAATCTATATACTCAGGGCATTTATCCCAACTTAGATTTTTCAAACCTTCAACAAACGGCTAATGTAATGACCTATTGCAATGAACTGCCGATTCATCCACGACATCCATATGCCGGTGAACTCGTATTTACTGCCTTTAGTGGCTCTCACCAAGATGCGATTAAAAAGGGTTTCGCTAAACGTCAAGAAAATCCAAATAGTATTTGGAATGTGCCGTACTTTACCATTGATCCTAAAGATATTGGTGCAACCTATGAAGCAGTCATACGGGTCAATAGCCAATCTGGTAAAAGCGGTGCAGCATGGCTGCTTGAAACCCATCATGGCATCAAATTACCCCGTGCGTTTCAGCTGGACTTTAGCCAACAAGTTAAAGACTTTACCCACCAACATGAAAAAGAAGCGAGCATGGCTGAGATTTGGCAGTTGTTTAAAGAGCGTTATGGCTTAAATTTATATCAGCCAGCAGGCTATCAAGTACAGGGCTTTACTGGGAGAAACAATGCCAATGACTATCATCTAACGGTTGAGCTTTCTAACCCCAATGAGTTAACAATTGAGGGTATAGGTAATGGCATACTCTCTGCTTTTGTTAATGCTATCAACAGCCACTTTCATAGACGATTTAGTATTGAGCAGTATGATGAGCATAGTCTAGGTAAAGCCAGCGATAGCCAAGCGATTTGTTATGTGGTGCTAACAGAAGATGATAAGCGGTTTTATGGGGTAGCGATTGGCGATGATGTCGCAAAAACGTCCATGCAGGCGGTTTTGAACGCTGGGATTGGAGCAGCGGATAGATTGCAATAAGCTGTTAACGCAGGTTTAGGTGCTGGATAAAATCGTTCTTATTTTCAGGTGATACCAAAATATGCTCGATTTTATTCGGCTTTACTTGATAACTGATATCCAATCTGTCTAGGGACAAGGCAGGCGACGCTATTAAACGATGGCTAGGCTTAACATCAATAATGGTATTGCGAGGAATGACAGTATTAGAGAAGCCACTATGTATGATTAAATCCATTTGGGTCAATTGATAGGATGTTTTAAACACAGGCAACCACATTAATACCAGAGCAAATACTGTTGGAAAAAATAGCACAAAATAACTTTGAACTAATGGTATATGCTTGTGTCGATGATAAATGAAGGGAGACATCAACAATGCTATACTGCCCATAACAAATATGATGATGAGCCAGTTATCAATTTTAGAATAGAAAGTAAACATAAATCATTATCGCTCATATTGAGCAACGTATTGGGTCGGTGATAGCCCAATACGTTGTTTAAAAGTGGTACTAAACGCACTAGGACTGTCATAACCAACAGTTAATGACACATCGACTACGCTTTGACCTTGCAATAATAGCTCAAGACTGTACTGCAACCGTAGCCGTCTTAGCCATTCAATAAAGCTCAACCCTGTTTGCTGAGTAAATTGCCGTGATACCGTGCGTTCACTGATGTTAAGCAGGTGGGCAATATCAGCAAGTGCCCATGGATGAGAGAGTCGCTCGCTAATTTTTTCAAGCAAGGCTTGATATTCAGGCAAAGTGGGCTGTGGTACTTCAAATTCTGCGAGCGGTGTTAAACATCGAAGTTCATCAAGTATCAGCTCAACGATCCAAGCTTCACGGGTATTGGTTTGATAATGACTGTTAATACCAACGGCACTGCCAAGCAACGCTTGCAGTAACTCGCTGATGGCAACCACTTGACTGCGATTGGGTAGGTCTGCCCGTGTCAATGGTTCAACAAAGGCGGATAAAACTTGGGTATTCTTTAAAATAGTTAGGCTATGTTCCGTAACTTTTGTTAGCCATATTCCTCGATTTTGGGTAATGGCAAATTGGCCAGTAGGCGTCGTTACTCGGATAAAGCCGTGTTTTACGATAATAAGCTGATGACAGACATGGCGATGGGATGGTTCGGACATCCCGGTTTCGTAGTGCTGTTCAAAAATACTTAGCGGCTGATTAGGTTGTAAGGATTGATAATACATGGATAAATCTGGATAACGACAAAGACTTGTATTTATAGTATAGTATAGTCTATTACTTAATCAGTAAATAAATGTTTAATCGCACCTAATGCACTGTCCATCGCCTCATCACAGAGCTTAGTATCACTGTGATAGATTAGATTAAAACTGATTAACCCTTCCAACATTGTCATAATAATTAAGGCTTTAGTATGATCTTGGGTGTTACTTTGGATAAGCGCCAAAATCCAAGATTTATGCTGGTTAATGATATTATCAATTTGCTCGCTACGATTATCAAGCTCAGCCGATGCCCGGCAAAACAAACAGCCGTTAAAATCAGGCTGTTTAAACCACGACCAATGCCATTGAAAGATTGCTTCAATAGCTGCCCATCCTGTCAAATTTTCACCCATGAAATGGGCTAACTCAGCACGAAATCGAGCATCACGCGATTTTAACACCTCATAGATAAGCTTATCTTTACTACCAAATTGGTTATACATAGTAGTTTTTGAGCAATTGGCAACATCTCTAATGGTATCAACGCCAACATTAAACCCATGCTCATAAAATAAGTTTTCAGCTGTCGATAAGATTTTCTGGGTGGTCTTTGACATACATTTCTTCTTTTTTACTTAATTTTGTTTACTCAACCCTGACAATTGGTTAAAATCAAAAGTGAACAGTTCTGTTCAATTTTGATTGTAATGTTAGCCATTATCCCATAGTCAGAGCGTCATATATTTAGTGCGCCAAGCATAGGTAAACCGTATGAAGTTTTTAGTAAATCGCGCAGAGAAACTGCCGCCTAGTAGCCCCAAAACTAACTTACTACGCTCATTATTAGGTGGTACATTGGCAATTTTAGTCTTGGAGATGTTAAGTCAATATACTGCGACTCATCTGATTATGGCACCGTTTGGGGCAACGTGCGTACTGCTTTTTGCAGTGAGCACCTCGCCACTTGCTCAGCCACGTAATGTCATCTTAGGTCATTTTATTTCAGCATTTGTTGGCTTATTATTTCTCAAACTATTTGGGATATCAATGTTTACCACAGCATTAGCCGTTGGCGTGGCCATCGGACTCATGCAATGGCTTAGATGTGTCCATCCGCCTGCAGGTGCTAATCCGTTAGTAATTTTACTAACCGCTAATCAGGTTAGTTATGATTGGGGTTTTCTCTTGTTCCCTGTACTTGCCGGGTCGATTAGTTTAGTGATGATAGCCTTAGTGGTTAATAATATCAAGGCACCTGTCAAATGGCAAAATTACTGGTTTGCTTTAATAAAAAGTAGATCATAGCCCTATCGCATGATTGACGTTTGTTGATAATATTACTCAATAGACATTTTAATGAGGGAGAGACTTACCACCGTGACCATATGTGTTCAACAGTCTCAACAAGCTGAAATACCTGCTATATTAATGGTGATAACGGAGGCTATCTTGGCTTGCGTTGAAGACTGAACCATCCTAGATTGTCGAAGACCTCAATATTTGGGAAAAGTCAAACATGGCAGTAAAACAATATTAAACAAAGATTATTAATACAATTTAGCCCAACTTTGATTATGTTAAATATTCAAATTCAAACGCATCCTATCAAGGGTTATGGATGCTTAGCCCTTGCATGAGCGTTTATTCTGTTACGTGACTGGTTTTTTAGCTCGATGTTGAAATGCTTTCTTGAAGTACTCTGCCCCTGCTTTATTGTAAGCGATCAATTCTTGTTCTTGTTTCTCGGTTAATTTGAGATGTCGAGTATATTTATTATTGTTCGGTACTATAATTTTCGGTTGCTGTTTCATGTTGATTTTACCCACGCTATTTTAAGGCTTGCCTTGCTGCCTCAACATTCTTTAATTTGTTCTAACATTGGATTTTTAAGATGCCCAACCTATTGTTAGATAATCTTGTTTAAACGGTAGCCAAATTCTTTATAGCTATATTCATTTAAACCCTGTTTTTCATTAAAAGATTGTCATATATTTTGCTTGATTGCAATAACCACCTTGTTATCAAAAGCAATCATAACAGTTATTACAACAATTTTACTATTACCATTGTCGACATATCTCCTTATGGGGTCAGAGCAAAATTTTAATCATTATCTATGTTAAACGATTTTTTAGAAATTAAAATAATAAACTCAGCCACTTATAATTTTATATGATAATTAAAAACTTAAAATCATCACATAAATGTCCCGCTAATTAATGTTTGCTAAAATGATTAAATCTCAAATATTTAGCGGCAAACAAATGAACCTACTGCCTTATTTTCTCTGAATTCTGTACTATTCTTTAGGCAAATATCAACTACTTTTAATAGCCGCCGCTACGTTTGCATTCGCCTGACGTAATAAGACATCATGGGCAATGCGACAATTTTTTGCTAACACCGCATTGGGCTCCTTGCCGGATGCTCGCATTTGTTGACATTTTTGCTCGTCTTTTTGAGCTTGTTCAAGATTCGCCCGATAATACTCGCTGCTTCTTGGCTGATCTTGGCAGCCTGTCAATGCTGATACTACAGCGCCTATTAAAATCATATTGCTCAGTTTCATAATGTCCCCTTTATTTTCTACCAATGAAAGGTTTTGGTAGCCAATGTTTCATTCGTCTGCGTATCAAGATAGGAAACGGTAGCTTGTAGCGGCTTGGCTTTTAATTGATTTTCATCAGCGGTAATTTGTACGTATAGCTCACCTCTGCCGCCCAATGTATTATTGACACGAGCTGCTTCAATTTTTTTAGCCACGGCTTCATCGTCAACCAACAACTCACATTTTTCTTGGGGTGGTGCCACAATATATTGGGTCGAGTCATTAATATGCCGTAGAAAATCCAATTGAATAGACTGTTTATTACCGAAGAATGGCCCTAGCCCCCCATATTTACCATGGCTAAGAAATTTATCCATCTCACATGACATGGCAAATGTCTTAGTGGTAAAGTCATAAGGTCTTGTTGTATCAATACCAAACACATTGACTGACAATGGCGATAAATTTTTGTCATTTTGTTGTTTTAAAAACTGATCAGCTATTTTTTGATCGTTAATAATGGGTACTTTAGCAAGATAGGTACCTTGGTACGTTTTAATCTGTTGACTCACCTTTGGCAACAGCTGTACGGCTAATTCACGTTTTTTAAACGTATCAGCTTCATTGTCATACTCTGTAGATATGAGACTTAGCTTTTCTTCCTCCATCATTTGCCGCGGGGTTTGGGCGATAAATAAGGGAGTTAGGTAGCTTAAGTCACTATCTTGATTAATATCATGTACATGGCTTAAATCTAACGTCTTTGCTGATGTAACTGACAAAGCGGGTTGGTTTGTTAACGTCTGCGAGGCTGTCGTTTGTGCTACCGCGGCTGAGAATTTAGGATCGGGTGTCTCAAGATTGGCGCTTGCCGCTGTGGTATTGCTAGTTTGCTCCGGCTGTTTATTTTGGCAAGCAACCGTAATACATGCACTTGCCAAGACACTTAAGACTAACTTTAATGACATCAATAACTCCTAACCCTAAATTTAATTCAGCATACCTTAAATACGGTATATATGCCGTGGAATTATAGACACCTGTTGTTAAAAATGTCAACTTTTGAGATGACATTTGTGACTAGTAAACATCCGCAGATTGTGGCATTTGGTAAACGTATTCGTACCATTCGAAAGCAAAAAGGCATCTCTCAAGAGAAGCTTGCACTCTTGGCCCAGATTGATCGTAGTTATATGGGGAAAATTGAACGCGGTGAATTCAACCTTACCCTAACTAAAATTTATCAAATCAGTGAAGCGCTACAAGTTTCTGTGGTAACATTATTTCAAGAAGACGAGTTTCCCCCACCCACTTAATGGTCATATATAATTATTAGTAAGGCAAACATTGTTTCAGCCAAACACTCAATTAAACACAGGGTAAGTTTCATTATCCCTATTCTTGAATGAGACCCTATTTAGAAACCCGGTCCCTCATCATCCCATCTCGGAGTTGACGAAGTATCATTATCTAAACGTGAGTCACTTGTATCTTTTTTATCGAATCTATCATGATCCAAATTATGACCTGGCAGTGTTTTTAAATCTGCCTGATAAGTAATTAACGCATCCTCAAGACCCTCAGGGTTAGACCACACAGCCAATTTATTTTGTTGGCTGTTTGCGATACTCTCCTCTATTAGCGCCCTTTCTTCACGCTTAAATTTAGACAACTCATAATAGGTATCTGTCTGTTTAACATACAACCTATCCGCTTTTATCTCAAATAAATCGCTACTATAAAAATACTTGAATTGGTTAATATTGCTATAAAGACTAAAATCTACCCCCACCCGTCCGTCGCGGGTCACATGAAAGGTACTGGCGAAGCGGCCAACACTTAACCGCACCGTATCGAAGAAATCACTTTCTCGCTGCGCAAGCGTCTTCATAAAATTATTCTCAATCAAATCTTTTAACGGCTTTAAACCTAACTCATAACCATACTTATTAATAGAATAACAATAACGCAGGGCATTTTTTATCTCACCATAAATCGGCATCAAGCGCCTTGCTTCCACCGCTTGTCGTCGCTGACGTTCTTGTTGCCGCTTCATATACGCCTGCAAACGCTCGTCTTCTAACTGACGCTGCAATTTTAGTTTTTCCCCTTCCTTTTGTTTTGCTTTTCGTTTAGCGTTTGCTAATGCCATTTCTTCTAACGTGGGTTCGTAAGATAATGTATCGGTAGCCTTGGGTGACATATCAACCTGAACCGTGGCTTCCATTTTATTAGCTCGCGTATTTTCCAAATCATTTTTAAACGGATGATTAATCCCATTATTGTCATGGTGAGCTCTATCATACGGACAATAATGCTGATCTACCCACGCTAACTCCTCTGCTGGTATCTGGTATTTTTTTATATTAAGCTCGCGCTTATGTGCATAAATATGATTAAATGTCTCACGTGCTTGATCGACCCGTTGCTGTTTGGATGCAATCGTTTCTATCTTTTTATGCAGCGCGTGATCATCAGGGTTGTTTTGTAACCGTAGAAGATAGTCTTGATAAGAAAAATCTTTTTCAAACAAAAAGCCTTTTAAACGAATCGGTTTTTGACTATCTTTACTCACCACACTGATAAATTTTTCTGAGCGCCGGGTGACTTTAATCTGTTCATCACCCATTTGTTCAAGCTCGGCAATCACATCATCTCGATGATTAATCATTCCCGCTGCCAATTTTTTTTCAAGGTAGGTCGCAATACGGGTCTTAATTTTCTCATGGTTTTTTTTCGGGCTTTGGTTACTCTCAAATAAATTGGTGTGACGAAAATGAACTGGGTCATCAGGATCGGTAAATTCAAATCGCGCATTGGCCAATGTTTGCCATGCACGAAAATACTTGGCATCTTGCACATGGTAATACGGCTGTAATCGTTTACCCGTATAAAGCTCGGTGGTCGCGATTAAAAAATTCAACTCAAGCCTCGGTGCTTTAGTTTGAGGATGTGCTTTATCGGTATGTTCAACCCAAAGGATATAATAACGATCCGGTTGCATACCTGGAAACATAACCCGCTCAAAGTCTTGCATGATTTGTTGTTTAACTTCCGCTGTCACTTGATCAGGTCGCTCTTCAAATGACAACACCCCAGCGGTATAGCGTTTGGCAAAGTTACTACTGTTAATGAGTTCTTGGCTAAGATAAGCATCCCCACTTAATACCGTTGCGCCCTCGCGAATGATGCCGTCTGATAAAAATTTTTCACCTAGCAAATAATTGATAGGCCCTTCACCACGACTTCGACCCCGATTAAAAATTTTAAAAATCAACTTTCACTCCAAGACATTCACTTTAAGACCTTTACGCTAAGAACCTGTTCACAATCTTTTCAGCAACAAAGCGATGAAAGCGAGATTGGTAAGTTGAAGGCTTGAGTTTAAATGACGCTCACAGTTTTTCCATAAGCGTCTATTTT
>JABAHL010000025.1:0-14340 GCA_019353055.1 Faucicola osloensis | reverse complement strand
CGAACTCAGAAGTGAAACTCCAATGCGCCAATGGTAGTGTGGTTCGCCCATGTGAGAGTAGGTCATCGTCAGCTCCCTATACTAAAACACCCCCTTACTAGTGTAAGGGGGGTTTTTTTGCTTTGTATTTTTTCAAGACTTTTTATATAGGGTATTGTCGGAAACCTAAAACGCTGAGGCACAACCTTTATGAAAACCAAAAAACAAAACACAAGTGTCGTAAAATCCGGTATAAGCTTAAGCAAGATGGCATGCATGCCAAAGCTTAGTCGCTGCACGGTTGAATGCCTGATAAAATATAAAAAGTGTGGCAACTACCACACTTTTTAACGATAAATAAAATACAAGTTTTTTGGCGATTATTTTGATAAATCTATCGCATAATCTGCCAAGCCCTTATTTGAACCGTCGTCATTATTTACGACGCTAATATTGGTTAATCCTGCTTTTTGGGCAAAGTCAATTTTGTTTGCACTCGATTTAAAGGTTACAGGACCCGCTGTTTTTACTTTGACAAACCGCCAGCTACGACTGCTACCATTATTGGTTAATGATAAATTCTTAGCCGCTTTGATGTAGTTAATCAGTACATCACGATTGGCATCCGGTGATTCAACTACATTGGTACTATTGATGCTGTAGTACTCCTTTAGACCTGATGCACGATAGTTATTGGTTGCGATGATAAATGGCGCGTTGTCTTCAATCGGCTTGCCTTTGTAGGTTAAGTTTTGGATACGGCTACCGATAGGTTTAGTCACATCAATTTCATATTGCACATTGGGTGAGGTAAACATATCAAAGTTGTACCCAGGGAAAGTGCTGATTAACGCTTGTGGCGTAGTAAGGCTTGGGTTTATTTGATTAAAGCGTTTGGCAGAATTCTCTAGCCATTTTTTGATATCACTGCCTTGTATTTTTACTGCAAACACGGTATTTGGATACAGGTACAAATCAGCCGCATTGTTAATGGCGATATTGCCTTGCGCAACATCCGTATAATCTGAACCCCCTGCAAATCCGCTTTTAAATGTGGCACTCACCGATAAGACAGGGATATCTTTATATTGTGGCAAATTGGCGTTAATATAATCGCTGATATAATTGGCTTGCGCTTGGTTGACCGCTTGAATCGCTGATACATCACCCACATCAGCAAAGTAAGAAGTCATTGAGAAATCGGATGTACCGATTGGGGTTTTGACATAATTAATAGTGGCATTATGTTCTGCTTGAATTAATTGAACCACTCGCGGGTTAGCTGCTACAAAAGTTTTATCAGCATTTTGGATAGTACGCACTTCCACTTTGGTATTGTTTTTATTGACTACCCATTTTTTGCCATCGAAGGTTAGATTCAGTTTGATGACCCCTAACCCTTTACCCCAAAAACTGGGCATGACCGCAGGTACGTTGTTTAATAAGCCATTAACTTTATCAATACCTGCTTGGTCTAGGCGGGTGTCTTTGCTATTAGCATCAGGAAACACTTGATGTGTGTGTCCCATCAAAATCGCATCAATACCTGCCACTTGCGATAGATGCCAACTGGCGTTTTCCATTGTTGGGCTGTATGGTGAGGTATCAATACCACCATGTGACAAGGCGACAATGACATCTGCACCTTCAGTTTTCATTTGTGGCACATATTTTTCTGCCATTTCTTTCGCACCGGTGGTGGTGACTTTACCGTCTAGCCATTTTTTGTCCCATTGCATAATACCAGGTGTGGTAAAGCCAATGATACCAATTTTTAGCGGTACGGTAACTGTTTTACCATCTGGTGTGGTTGCCGTAAAGGTTTTGGTAATGATTTTATACGGCTTAAACAGCGGCTGATTATTGCGAGCGCTAATGACATTGGATAAAACCAAGGGGAAGTCTGGTCCTTTACAAGCATTAGCACTTGCGGTTATGCCATCAACATTAAACTGACTGCCTGTAATTTGATTAAGATAGTTCAACCCATAGTTAAATTCATGGTTACCAATCGTACCTGCATCATATTTTAGGTCATTCATAACCTTATAAATGCCCAGTGTTTCGTCGCATTTGACAGGGTTCACCGTTGCTTGATAGTCACCTAAAGCACTACCTTGAATGGTATCACCGTTATCTAGCAAGATATTATTGGCAGATTCACTACGAGCGTTATTGATAAGCGTTGCAGTTCGCTCAAGCCCCAAACTTTTATCTTCTGTCAACTTGTAATAGTCATAACTCATGACATTATTATGCAAATCTGACGTTTCAAGAATAGTAAAGTTAAGGTTCGTATTGGTAGCGATTTGCTGTGGTTTAGGGTCATTACTATCATTATCATGGTTATTACAAGCAACAAGTGACATGCTTGCTACAATCATGGATGTGGTGAGGCAAATGCGCTTGATTTGCGTATTTTTATAATGATGGTTTTTATAGTTCATGATCGCTCACTAAATTAGGCTCAAATAAGAGCGTTGATAAATTTGTGAAATATCATAGAAAGGTTGCGTGACAAAATGATGAATAGCTACGGGCTAATAAAATTCGCTGCCTACCGTCAAGCGACTCTGCAAACAACCAATTGTTACGACTAAGCACTCACGTATGCATCTGATTGTCTGCCCAATTATAGGATAACCCTTAGCTTGCTCGCCAATACACCTTAAGTACGCTATTATCCCGACTTAACTGTAATAATTCATCCAATAGCAAACGCAGTTTTTTCGTTGTTGTCGCTTCAAGCCCACCCCAGATGTGGTCAATTTGGCGAGGATGTTGTTGTAAAAAATCTTGTAGGGTCGTGAAAATCTGCGTATGGGGCAGTTGGTTATCATTCGCCACAATTGGCAACACCGTTGCAGGATACTGGGCTAAAACGTCTTCTAAATAAGCCAAATCTAGCGGGCTTTGCAAAAAGGTCAGTATAATCGGCGGTGTTGTCTGCTCGGTCATTTGCCACCGCTCTAACAGTCTGGCTACGGTCGGCAGTGAGGTTTCGTCAGCGATTAATAGACTTTGTCCCTGTGGCTGATTAACATCGAGATGGTCGATTTTTTCGGGGAATTCTCGCTCACTGGTAAAAACATCGCCTGTTTTTAACGATTTTACCCAAGTTTCGCCAAGACTGATTTCGCCGTTTTTTTCTCCATGACAATAAATATCTATCCAAGCCAGGTTTTGCGTTTCACCGTTTTCATTCACAGTTTGCCATGCCTTGCGAAGCGTATAATAGCGGTAGGGGCGGGGGTGTTTTTTTAGGTCGGTGTCAGGAAGTTTGACATCAAACAAAAACGCATAACCTGCCGGTAAATCGGATAAATCGCTATCGGTTTGCACTGTCAAACGATACATATGGTGACTGACCGCTTCCACGCTTTGCAGACAAAATTGACGCTGCTTGATGTCAATGGTTTTTTTACCTTGTTTGCGGTCACTGCGCTGCAATAAGGCGACATAATGGTCGTTAAATTTTTCAAGGGTTTGGGTCGGCTCATTAAATGCCAAAAGCTGATTGTCTAAGTGCGGCTCGTTTTGCGCAAATTGCAAATCCAAGAGTAAGCCTTGTTGATAAATTTGGCGCAAGGTTGCATTTTGTAAGGTTTTTTGCTGAACCTTGGTTAAGTTTAGCAAGCCTAACGCCATGTGCTTCATATCATCGCTGTGGTCTTCGTTGATGTGATCGATGATGTCGGCAATTTCGGGGTCATCAAATAAAGTCAGATTTTCTGGGTGCATAGCATGTAATTTTTGTTAAAGGGCGATAAGGAAAGGACTTGGGGTGACAAGTCCTTTGTTTAGATTTATGAACATGATTAAAACTTCGCGGTTAAGTTAACACTGGCTTGTCGCTCTGCGCCCATCCAGCAATTGTTGCGGTCATAGCAACTACCGACGTAGGTTTTGTCAAACAAGTTACTGACCGTTAAACCCACATCAAGCATGGGGTTAATTTGATAACTGCCAGCCAAATCGACCAAGGTGACGCTTGGCAAAGTATCTGAGTTCTCTCTATCAATCTGCATCCCAGCGATGTGGCGCACACCCACTTGCACCGCGGTTTTGGCGTTGGGTTTCATACTTGCCATAACTGGCGTTATATACCGTACCCACTCCAGGTAGCGGCGTAGAAGGGACTTGATGAGGGTCATCTTGATAATACAAATTGGCAAGCACCGAGATATTTTTGCTCGGTTTGTATTCGATAGAGGGATTGAGTAACACCCGTCTTTCTTCGGTCGTTTGCATTTGTCCGTCTTTTTCACGGGCTAATGCCACCATGCGATAATTGGTGCTATCGTTAATAGGACCTGTGCTGTCAATGGCGATTTCTTTAAGATTATTGGTGCCTGCGCGTAGTCTGATTTCATTTTCGGGGGTATTTTTTGGGGTTTTGGCGATTTGATTGACCATGCCCCCCGGCTCATTATAGCCGTACAGTGACGAAGCAGGTCCCTTGAGTACTTCCACGGCTTCGGTGGCATAGGCATCGACTTGGGGCATTAAATTCCAAGTTCCATCATACGGTAGCCGCATCCCGTCATAAAAGTTGGAATAATTCTTAAAACCACGCAGGGTGTATTCATCAAAAATGCCAACCGTCCCACGACTTTCGCTACTGACACCTGGCTCATAACGCAGCGCACTCGCCACACTGTCTGCTTGGCGTTGCTGCAATGTCTCTTGCTCGATACGAGAATAACTCATGGGGGTTTTTTCGGGGTCGAGGGCGGTCTTGGTAGCGGTGGTGCGGTAAGCATCACTACGAATGACCAAGGTATCTAATGTGGTTTCAGGTGCTTCTTCGCTATTGGCTGCAACGTCTGCCAGCACTTGACTGGTAAAAACATGGCTGATACCCACCGCTAAACTAGCCCGTATTGCTACGGATAAAAAAGATAAACGCATAAGTGACCCCGCCAAAATAAATAATTACAGAAATTTACAGCATGGTAAAATTAATGAAAATAATAACAATAATTATTCTCATTTGCAATTATATTTAATCCTCTTTAACTAGTTTTAGGGCAAGTCATATGGATTCTTAATGCTCACCAATCACTTTAATGGCATCTAGACTGGCTTTTTCGCGTTGCAACCCGGTCAGCTCGCTGAGTTCGCCATTTTTCATCATCAACAATCTATCTGCCTTTTCAAAATAGCTGTCATCATGACTAATAATAAACAGCGTTTTGCCCATTTTTTGCAACATGGGAATAATATGGTGATAAAACACACGGCGATAGGCAGGGTCTTGGTCGGCGGCCCATTCATCAAGCAATAAAATAGACTTTTCTTCGGCGACAGCAAGCAGCATGGCAAGGCGTTTGCGCTGCCCTTGCGAAAGTTCGGTGGCGCTAAGTTGGTTATTGGTGACGCTGACTTTTTCTTTGATGGCTAAGATATCAAGCCAATTGTCGATTAACTCAGCATTGGGCGCATTTTGTGCGCTTCCCATCACAGTTTTAAACAGATAAAAATCGCTATAAATCGCTGAAAATAACTGGCGATAATGGGGGTAATGTTCTGAGGCGACAGGCTGATTATCGATAAAAATACCGGCATTTTCCGCAAATTTAGGCTGATATAACCCTGTGATGAGCTTGGCAAGCGTCGATTTTCCGCTACCATTGGCGCCAATTAAGAACACCACTTCGCCCCGTTTTAACGTAAAGTTGATATGTTTTAAGCCAAAAATTGCGCTATTGTCATACTGATAATTTATATTTTTAAAAGTAATGACTTGCCAATTGGGGGTTAAAATTTGGGTATCAAAATCGGGGCTATAGTCGGCAAGCTGTAATGATTGTATTTTTTCCAAGGCAACTTTAGCCGTTTGCACGGTGGGAAATGCCCCAATCGCCATCAGTAGAGGCGACTGGATAAATAATACGGTGAGGGCAAACGTAGTAGCGGTGGCGGTATCTACCCAATGATAAATATTGGCTAGGGCATAAATCACCCCAATGACGGCAAACATCATAATATTTGACCAGCTTACGGCTGATAGATGAAAAGTATCGGCTTTGACAATATGCTTGAAATAGTCGCTTGCATGGCGTTGATAATCATTGGTAAATAGACGGTTGGCACGTTCACGATTTAAGGCAAGTTCTTTTCGCCCATCAATCACCGCTTGATAATCTTGATACAGTGCGTCATTGATCTCTCGTAATGTGGCTAAATGGGCATACACATGGCCAACAAGTTTACTGCTGATAAAAATGGTCAGCGTAATACACCCCATGACCACAAGTAGCATTGGCAGAGATAAAAACCCCAAATAAACCGCAGTCGCTGTGCAGATAATCACCCCTTGCACCAGCTCAGGCAAGCGTACAAATGCCACGGTAATCGACTGCACATCGGTAGTTAAGCTGGCTAACAGCTTGGCACTACCGATTTTTTCGATTTGGGCGATTGAAGTGTCTAAGATACGTTTTATCAGTTGCGAACGTAATTCAAACACAAAGCGATGCCCTAACTTGGTCAAGGCAAGCTGTGACATCAACGTTGTCGCTAATAAACCCATAATCGCTACCAAAAACACTGCTAATATCTGCCAACTGCCTAAGAGGGGATTATCAGTGCCGACTGCTGCGATTAAAAAACGGTTAATAAAGGCGATAATAGCGACATTCACCAAGGCATTAAGCAGATTGAGCAAGATGACTTTGATAAAGGCAAAGCGGTGCTGTTGCCAGATAAGGGTCATAAGGGGCATGGTAGTAGGGAACATGTATTTCCTGTTTAGCTTTTATTTTTTAGGCAGTCTCAAATAAAAATCGGACAAAGCAAGCTTTATCCGATGGCAAACGATAACAATGGGTAAAATTAAAAATCAAAAGTCGCTGACAGCTTCAATGTGCGTGGCTCACCTAAGGTAAGATAGCCTGCACCGTTGTCACCTGCCGTATTTTCATAACCGCCTACCGATGACCAGTAGTCTTTATCGGTGACGTTAGCAATAACCCCTTTGAGCGTGACTGCTTTACCAGCAAGTTGGGTTTTATATCTTGCGCCCAAATCCACAGTGGTGTAGCCATCGACTTTTAGGGTGTTGGCATCATTGGCATAACGTTTGCCGGTATGGATGACATCGCCTGTTAAGGTTAAGCCGTCTACTTGGGGTAAGTCATATTCTAGCCCTAGATTCAACAGGTTTTTTGCTGCACCGATAACTTGCTTACCTTCAGTGGCATCGCTACCGGTGTCTTTTTGCTGGGTATCAAGGAAGGTCACGCCGCCTAGCACTCGCATATTGGCGGTGGGTTGTCCATATACATTGAGCTCAATGCCTTTATGTTGGTTTTTACCGTGCGCTTCAAAGGTAGTATCAACGGTAGTATAACGCGGCTTGTTGGTTTGAAAAGCGGTGAGACCTGCACCGATAACGCCGCGGTCGTATTTCACGCCGATTTCACTTTGTTTGGTGACGTACGGTGACATGGCTTGACCTGCATTGGTCAGCTCAGTTGTTACGCCATCAATGGTGGTGGTGAGAGGGGCAGTTTCGCCTTTGCTGAGGCTTTGCATATAGTTAGCAAAGACTGACCATTCATCGGTTGGGCGATATAATAGGGCAAACGCAGGCGTGGTTTTACTTTCTTTATATTTGCCATTACTGGCTTGGGTGGTGGGGTTAAAACTTTCGTCTTCAATGGTTTGGTGTCTTGCCCCCAAGGTCACTTGAAGTTTATCATCCATCAAGGCTAGGGTGTCTGCCAATGCCACACTGGTGAGGGTGGTTTCGCCTGTCTTGGTAGGATGGTTGATATCGCCCCCTGCCAACGCTTTTGCTGACCAGCTGGGTTTGGCGTACGAGGTTGGGTGATATAAATTGGTCGTCAGCGTGTTTTGCCAATCAAATTGATAAGGTGCTTTTGTCTGTGCTTTATAGATATTGCCAGACACTACCCAGTTATGGTTGATTTTGCCTGAGGTTAGTTTCCCACGGATACCGATTTCGCCTGTGTTGATGTCGTCCTCACGGGCATTGTCAAAGCGGTAGGTGGTGCCATCGCCATTTAGATTAGTGACCGTCAAATTAGCAAGCGAGTTTTCTTCTTCGCCATGACGAAAGCCATACGCGCCATACGCAGTCAAATTTGGGCTAAGGTCATATTCAGCGCGTAATGTACCAAACACATCTTTTTCATTTGAATAACTCCACGGTTGCGACCAGTTGCTTTTGGCATCAGCGGCATTGGGTACACGGGTCAAACCTGACAAGGTGACATTGGTGCGTGTTTTTTGCAGTTCGTTATTTTGATAGCCCAAATCTGCCGATAACCGCATGTTATCTTGGCGATAATCTAAGCCCAACCCGACCAAACCCAATTTGACTTTTTCATCATCGACTGCTGTGCCGCCGTCTTGATAGGCGACATTGGCACGCACACCGTAGGCTTGATTTACACCAAACCGTTGTCCCACGTCTAGGGCAATTTTACCGTTTTCGGCATTTTCGCTGCTGATAGTGACTTTACGAATCGGCGTTTGAGTGGCACGCTTTGGCAGCAAATTCACTGTGCCCCCTTTATTACTACCCCCAGGCGCCATGCCATTTAGGAAGGTGCTAGCGCCACGTTGTACTTCGACCCGCTCAAATAGCTCGCTTGCGATAGATTGACGGGGCATAATGCCGTATAAGCCGTTCATCATGGTATCGTCAGAGTTGGTGACAAATCCGCGAATCAGATAAGCTTCTTGAAAATTACCAAAGCCACGAGCCACACGCACTGTTGAATCTTTTTTTAGGATATCGCCAACAGAATCCGCTTGTTTATTTAAAATAAAGTCATTGGTATAGGCCGTGGTCGAAAAAGGCGTTTCCATGGTCGATTTATTACCCAAAATACCGATACGGCTACCTGTGGCGACTTGCCCACCTTGATAAGCTGGCGGCAAACCAGTTTTTGACGCATCCGCACTTGCAGTGACCACGATTTCATCGAGTAAGGTTTCTGTGGCAGCATCCGTGGTATTTGCTTCTTCTGCCATCGCCGCGGTTGATAATAAGCCAATCGTACTCGCTGCCAAAGCCGAACGCACGGCTAAAGATAATAGGGATAAACGCATATTCAATCACTCAAAAGATAATAGATAAAACATTTTTGCGAATGATAACAATTATTATTTCTATTTACAATAAATAATGATAGCGCAACCAAAGAAGTTATCTGTTTAATTTTTTATACTTTTCATCAACCATAAAAAATATAAACCGCCTACGATGGAAGCGATTGTGCCAGCAGGTATTTCATAGGGAAAAATCGCATAACGTCCCACCCAATCAGCAATCAACATCAGTCCCGCGCCCAGTAGCGCTGATAAGGCTAATTGGTGAGGTAACTGCACTGCCCCAAGTGTCTTGGCTAAATGCGGCGTCATCAATCCAATAAAACTTAGCGGTCCAACCGCCAATGTCGAAACAGTGCTTAGCACTGCCACAAGACTAAAAATCAGTATTTCGCTACGTTTTACTGATACGCCCAAACTGCGAGCCATCGTTTCATCTAGGCTAATCACCCTAAGTGGCTTTAATAGCAAAAAACTGAGCAAAAATAACACAATCCCAATGACCATTAATGCCCACGCTGTCACGGGATAAGCATGATATGTTGTGCCTGATAGCCAATTGAGCATCGCTTGTAAGCGAGGGTCGCCTGACAGTTTGATTAAAGTTAAAATACCACCCATCAATGCAGAAATCGCCACACCCACGAGTAACAAGTAACTGGAGGATAGCCTACGAGCAAGCCACAAAACCAACAGTAACACCAAACCCGCACCTAACAGCCCGCCCAATAAAGGCAATCCCAATGCCCAAAAAGAATCAGTTGCCAGTCCCAGTGTGCCTAATATCACTGGACTAAGCACGAACACCAATACCACCCCCAATGCCGCACCTGAACTGATGCCCATGACTTCAGGACTTGCCATCGGATTTCGAGTCAAGTTTTGTAATAGCACCCCTGCCGTAGCCAGCATCAGACCTGTTGCCATTGCCGATAAGGTACGCGGCAGGCGAAAATTCTCGATAAAACTTGCCTCGGTATGCCACCCAAAACTGCCCATCATATCAGGGGAAATATGTAATACACCTAGCGTCACAAGCAGCAACAACCCGACCGCAACCGCCCAAAAACCGCCACCAAAATATCGGCGTTTGCCGGCCAACAGGCTAGGGCTTTGTTCGGCAATCATGGGCTGTTTACTTTGTCGAATGATCAACCAAATAATCAACCCGGCACCTAATATCCCTGTGACCGATCCCACAGGCAGCATCATATTAAGTAATGGTTTGAACCAGGGTGACAGCAGCATCACAACGTTATTAGTGAGCCATAACAACATCGCCCCAAAGGCAAATCCTGCCATTAAGCGTTGCCCAATCGGGCGAATCGCTACTACATTAACGACACTTGCCGCAGCCAAGCCCACAAAACTTAAAACGCCCACGCGGCTTACAACGCTTGCCGTGACTACTGCAACAAGGGTTACTACCACCATACGCACGGCAGCCACAGGCACTCCCAAGGCTTTGGCTTGGCGTTCATCAAGACTCATGATGGTTAAAGGTTTGACCAAAAATAACAAGATAACGGGCAGGATTAAGCTTATTAGCACAAAAAACTGGCTATTTTGCCAACTGGTTTGGGTTAAGTTGCCGCTTTCCCATGCCATGACCCCCATAACCCTTTCTGAGAAAAAAATCATCAACAGTGAGGAAATAGCAGAAAACAAAATATTGACCACCAAACCACCCAAAATGAGCACCACAGGATTCATACGACTGTTGGCAGCAATCACAAACACCAAGCCCATACTCAGCAATGCGCCAACAAATGCCACCCAAAAGCTACCATACAAGCCAAAACTGGGAAAAAACAGCGTCACAATTAATAAAGCCAATTGTGCCCCTGTCCCTACCGCAAGCGTACTATCTGAAGCAAGGGTATTTTTGACCAATTGTTGTAGCAAGACACTGACTACGCCCAGTAATCCGCCGGCAAATATCGCCACTAACATAGTCGGCAAAATTTGTAACTGCGCCACCATTTGCGCTAAGGTTAGCGACTGTGAACGGGTAAATAATAACCCCAAGGCATCATGCCACGTGGTTTTAACAACCAAAGCCGTGGTCATTAAAACCAGCGACAATAAGCCACTAAAAAGCCAACAGGCAGGGGCATTAAAGGGTTTGGTAATTCGCTGGTTATCTCGCTGGTTATGTTGTAGCCTAGTTGTATTACCCATGCGCCTTGCCCCCTAACCAATGAGCCTGATTTAATCGCTCGCCAAATACCACCATAGAAGACACGCCGCCATACAGCCAAATCGGCGGTAATACTGCCATACAGCGGCTATTTTTAGCCCTTGCGCCATAGCCTAGCCGCTGCCATAGCAAATTCTTGGCTAATTCTTGACGTAGCATAGGACTAAACGGCTCAACCACTACCAAACAGGTATCATCATCAAGTTTTGCCAAATCACTCAATGCCAGCGAATTAAATCCCCAAAGATTGCCTTTACCCATCTGATCTTCAAGGGTAATCAAATTCAACCCCATCACCTCAAATGTCGGTCGAAACAAGCTATTGTTGGTATAAATCCGCAGATTATTGCTATCGGCAAACTGCACTACCGCAATTTTTTTGATGTGGGGATACTTTTGGCGAAATGTCGCACCAAGCTCGCCAAGCTGTTTTTTTGACTGGGTTAAAAATTGCTGGGCGCGCTGCGGCTGATGAATAATTTCCCCTAGCTGAAGTGTCGGTTCAGCATAATCCTGCCAAGTCGCTATCGCGTTTTTTGACATAAAACTTACCGACTTATGGGGGGTGTTGCCGTAAGCAGGTCTTAGATGGGCATAAAAATCATTATCAATAATCACGATATTGTTAGAAGGTGAGGTGAGTTGGGCAAGCCGTTCAAAGTTTGGGGTGAATCGTTCCCCAATATCGATGATATCGCTTGGCAGCGAGGGCGTGCCCACCCATTCACGGTAGCTTTTGGTATCGCCTGTGGCAATCGGTGGATAGCCTATGGCAGTGAGTGTCGAAGCCACCGCCCAATCAGGGGTGATGACTTTGACGGTGTGAGCATCTGCGGGCGGCGCTTCAAGCTTTAAATCCCGCTGAGGCTGGCAAGCTGTCAAAAAAAGCAAAACAAGCAACAAGCAAAAAGCTCTCATCACACCACCGCCACTTTATTTCCGGTGACTGGGTGACTTAATAAATGCAAATTGATACCAAAAATCTGGTCAAGCACTTGCGGTTGCATGGTACTGGCGATATCACCAACATGACAAAGCTTGCCATTTTTTAACGCAATAAACTCATCACAAAACTGTGCCGCAAGATTAATATCGTGAATAATAATCACAATCGCCTTGTTTTTCTGCCGTGCCAAATCACGAATGAGGCGCAGTATTTCAACTTGATAGACGATATCGAGCGGGGCAAGTGGTTCATCAAGTAGCAAATAGGGTGTATCTTGGGCGATACACATGGCAAGCCATGCCCTAGCGCGCTCACCCCCTGACAGCGTCGCCACTGATTGCTCAGCAAATGGCGTGACTTGGGTCAGCGCCATTGCTTCGCGCACCCTAGTATGGTCTTGTGATGTAGGCTTTTGTAGCCATTTTTGATAAGGGTATCGCCCTAACATCACCAGTTCGGCAACCGTAAATTGACTGGCATCAGGCAATTTTTGCGGTAAATAGGCGACTTGCTGTGCGAAGGTTTTTGGCGGTAAATCAAAGATTGATTTGTCAGCAAAATCCTGTAATAAAATCTGTCCGCTAGTGGGGGTGGTTTCCCCTGCCAAAGCTTTAATTAGGGTCGATTTGCCCGAACCGTTATGCCCAATTAAGGCGTAGATTTTTCCCTTATCAATGGTGACATTGATGTTGTGTAAGAGGGTTTTTTGTTGGTGCATGACGGTAAGCGAATGGGTGGTTAGCATGATTTGCCCAAGGTCAAAGTTCTAAAATAGCAAATCATAGCATTGATGATAATAATTATCATTAATTTTTATAAATAAGAATTAATATCATTTAAAATATTGATAACGATTCTCATTCACACTATAATACAGCGATTTTAAGACTTTTCCTAAACATACAGCCCTATAACTATGCCTATCCAACCTCACGCTAACTTTAGTCAAGCCCATTTCTCAAACGATATTAGCGCCATATTCGATAAAAAGTCGGGCACGTTGGCACTGATTGGTGTATTGAGCTTACATGGTATCGTAGCGATTAGCTTGGCAAATATGGCAACGCCTGATATCAAACCGCCCAAAGTCACGCCACCGTTAGAAATTAGCTTTATCGCGCCACCACCTGCGGCAGACAAGCCGAAAGAGATGGCGGTAACAGCCGAGCCAAAACTGGTAAAACAACTACCTAAACCCGTCGAAAAGTCAAAAGAAAAGCGCATAGAAAAACTAGCAGAAAAACCAAAAGAAAAGCCGATAGCAAAACCCATCAGCAAGCCTATTGAGAAAAAGGTTGAAGAACCGATTGCTAAAAAACCTGTAGAACAACCGATTAAACCATTAGCCGAACCGTTGAAACCAGCAGAAAAAACTATCGTCAAGCCGCCACAAGTTGACCAAAACATTGTCATGGCAAGGCAACTAGCCCTCGCCAACGAGCGAGCCGAACAAGCGCAAAAACAACAACTTGAGCGCCAACAAGCACTCGCCAGACAGCAAGACTTAGAGCGGCAACAAGAATTGGAACGGCAACAAGTCCTTGCACGGCAAAAAGCGTTGGAAAACCAATTAATTGAACAACAACAACGTGAGCGCAAACAAGCAGAAATGGATCGTCAAAAAGCGCTAGATGATGCCAAAGCCAGACAAGCGGATGAAGCTAGGGCGAAAGCCGAAAAGGCAAAACAACAACAAGCCGACAAGGATAAAGAAGCCGAGCAAGCGCAAAATAATTCACCTGTGAGCTTTTCGGCAGGGCAAGCAAGTTGGCGACGGCAACCTAGCTTTAGCTGTCGTAGTGAAGACCTCGAAAACGGCGCATTGACGGCGATTATTCGCTACACGGTGGACAAACAAGGCAATCCAACCAGCGTCACTTTAGCCAAATCGACCGGCAATGTCAGAGTTGATAGACAACTGTCTATGCAGGCTAAGAGCGGCAAATTTAACCCCTTTACCAAAAATGGCGTACCGGTGGTTGGTATTGTCAATCTACCGGTTCGCTGTCAATAAATAGTAAGAAGCTGTATTCACAAGCACATATTTCTCAACAATTGAGTGATATGAGCAATTTTAATAAAAGATTCAGCAGATAAAACCGTAATTTCAAAATCTTTAGCGAGACGACGA
>JABAHL010000024.1:0-16685 GCA_019353055.1 Faucicola osloensis | reverse complement strand
AGTTTCGTAGTATTGCTACTCGCTATGAGAAATTAGCTCGTAATTTTAAATCGATGCTTTACTTGGCTTGCTCTATTATTCATTCTAAGTTAAATTGAGGACACGCCCTAGTAGCTAGATACCTGCAGCCGCTTTAAATGCGGCTTCATCAAAGTCGTCACCATGGGTCACAACGATGGTACCATTAGGGTTAATGTTGACAAATTTGACCCCTTTGATGTCTTCGGTTTTTTTGATGATTTCATCAGCAGCGGCTTGGTCTGCGATAGGTAAATCATATTTGGTTTGTGGCATAACAAGTATCCTTTATATTGATAATAAAATATTGATAGTTCTATAGCCAAAACTAAATCATATCAGACAAGCAAATGTTAACTTGGGTTAGCGATAACTTTGCACACAAATAAAATTGCTTAGTTTAATTTAGTTTTTACTATATATTAATAACAGTGATATTGCGCAATGGATAAAAATTAATTAAAACCAATCGTTAGGTCAGTGTTAATTAATCAATAAGGGCATAGGGTATAACATAACAAAAATTTGCGGGTGTGAATAGGCGCTTTATCCGTAAAAACAACGCTCTATCAGAATTCAAGCGCCTACTATGGGCTATCATGCGTTAATGTATTTGATGGCATCGGGTGTCCAATGGCTGATATATTGCTGCACTTGTGATTTGCGATTTTCATCAGCAATTAGGTATTTAGCAATCGCTTGCGCCACGATTAGCAAGCTTTCATCTCTGGCTAGGTCACTGACATAGTAACTATCAAACCCTGTCTGCCGTTTACCCAAAAGCTCCCCTGCACCGCGCAGTTCCAAATCTTTTTGCGCAATCACAAAGCCATCATTGCTATCTCGCAGCACATTGAGGCGCTCGATACCCGTTTCTGACAGTGGCGTTTGATAAAGCAATACACAAAAGCTTTTTTGGGTGCCACGTCCCACGCGTCCGCGCAGCTGGTGCAATTGCGATAACCCTAATCGCTCAGCATTTTCAATCACCATCAGCGAGGCATTGGGCACATCGACCCCGACTTCAATTACGGTGGTAGCCACCAGCAAAGCGGTTTTACCCGCTTTAAAATCCGCCATGACCGCTTGTTTGTCATTGGGTTTCATTTTGCCATGCACCAAGCCAATGTTGAGATTGAGCCTGTCATTCAAATCGGCATAGGTCGCTTCAGCGGCTTGCGCATCAAGCACGGTAGACTCTTCGACCAGTGGGCACACCCAGTAAGCTTGTTTGCCTTGCTCACAGTTGGCAGCGATACGCTCAATCACTTCATCGCGTCGGTCACGGCTTATGGTGACGGTGGTGATGGGGGTGCGGTTGGGCGGCAGTTCATCAATGATGGACGTATCCATATCACCAAATGCACTCATGGCAAGGGTACGCGGTATGGGTGTGGCTGTCATAATCAGCTGATGCGGTGTGGTGTGCGCCAAGCCTTTATCTACTAGCGCCATTCGCTGCTCCACCCCAAAACGGTGCTGCTCATCGATAATCACCAAGCCCAACTTGGCAAAATTGACATGCTCTTGAAATAGCGCATGCGTACCGACCACGATTTGCACCTCGTTGTCTTGTACTTGTTGCAAGGCTTTTTCACGCGCTTTGGCTGTTTGCTTACCCACCAGCCAACCCACACCGATGCCAAGCGGTTCAAACCAGTTTTTAAAGTTAGTAAGATGTTGCTCCGCCAAAATCTCTGTCGGTGCCATCACCGCCACTTGCCAGCCGCTATCAAGCGCATAGCACGCCGCCAAAGCTGCTACCAAGGTTTTGCCTGCGCCAACATCGCCTTGCACGAGTCGCAACATGGGCACTGACGTTGACAAATCTTTGACGATTTCCGCCACTACCCGATTTTGGGCATGGGTCGGGGTAAAAGGTAAATTGGCTAACAGCCGATTGGCAAGCTCACTTGTGGCATCGCAGCGCGGTGCTTTGTGCTGATAAAGCTGTTGTTTGCGATACAGTAAACTCAGCTGGTGCGCGAGCATTTCTTCGATAATGAGCCGCTGACAGGTCGGATGGCTGCGATTTTTTAACGCCTCTAATACCAATATTTGCTTGTTCAAATCGGTATAAATCGGTGGCTGATGAATAAAGCTAATGGCTTCTAACAAGCTAAATTCCCCAAATGGGTTGGGGCTACCTGCCATTAACGGAAACTGTTGGCTCAGCGCACTTTGTACGATTTGCCACTCAGTGTCACTGATAGTAGCCATCACAGGATTGGCTTGTTTAACCGTTTGCAGCGCAAGTCGAATCAAGCTACGCAGTTTATTTTGATGCAAGTTTTTGACCGTTGGATAAACAGGTATCAGCCCTGTATTGGTCAGGGGTTGATGTCCAGTAATAATTTCATATTCAGGGTGGCTGATTTGGGTGCCATACTTACTGATACTGATTTCGCCAAACACACGCAAGGTATTGCCCACTGCCATGGTTTCGGTCAATCCACGATAGACCTTGAAAAAGCGTAATGTTGTTTGCGCTGTCTTATCTTGCAATGTTACGCTCAGGCCCATCTTTTTGTTGTCGACGCGGACAACGGTGCCTTGTAGTAATGCCGATTGTCCATCCACGACATCACACATGTTGACCAGTCGGCTGCGATCTTCATAATCACGCGGCAAATGTAGCAACAAATCAAACACGCGCTCAATACCAAGTTGGTCAAGCTGTTCAGCGATTTTACTACCCACGCCAGCGAGCGCGGTGACAGGGAGATTAAAGATGTCAGGTTTTAGCGTCATATTATAAAGTTAGCTTATCTGCCTATAATAAAAATAGCATGAAAAAACATTAAATTAAGTTAGAATACATAGCGACACAATTTACGCTTTATAACCGATGAACTCAACAAATTTATCATTTAATAATATTGCTGTTTTGATTGATTAGGCTTGCTATGAAACCGTTTTCTTTCTTTGCCCTGATAACTACTAGCATTTATTTTACGGTCACCGCCTGCACCAAAACGCCAGTGATACCCACCCAACCTATTAAATCACCTGCTAAACCATCAGTAAAACCCAAAATCGCCCTTGTATTAGGCGGGGGCGGTGCCAAAGGTTTTGCTCATGTCGGCGTCATCAAGGTACTGGAAAAAAATGGCATCACCCCCGACTTAATCGTCGGTACCAGTAGCGGCAGTCTAGTCGGTAGTTTATACGCCAGTGGCAAGTCCGCTAGCGAACTTGAAAACATCGCAACCCATGTTAGCAATAATGAATTACTCGATTATAGCTGGAGCAAACAAGGCTTTATCGAAGGTATCAAATTACAAAACTGGGTCAATACCCAAGTCGATAATCAACCGATTGAAAAACTCCCCATCCGTTTTGCCAGTGTCGCCACCGATTTAACCACCAAGCAAAAAGCCGTCTTTGATAAAGGCAATACCGGTCTTGCGGTGCGTGCATCCAGTAGCGTGTATGGCGTTTTTGTAGCGCCCCGCATCAACAATAAACGCTATGGCGATGGCGGTTTGACAAGCCTTGTGCCTGTGCAAACTGCCAAACAAATGGGCGCAGACGTTATCATCGCGGTAGATGTCTCAAGCCCGCCAAAAAACAGCCATCCGCAGGATTTTTGGGCGCTATTGGATAAGACATTTGCCGTCATGCCCAATCAAGCAAATGCTGATGAAATTAAATTAGCGGACGTGGTGATACGCCCAGCCGTTGGTGATATTGGCACGACCAATACCGTAGCCAGAAAGGCGACGATAAAAGCAGGGGAAATTGCAACCTTAGCAAGGCTCAACGATATCGAGAAAAAAATCGGCAAGTTTCAAAAATTGTAACTAAAAAAACCGCTCATTCAATTGAGCGGTTTTTTGCGTCAGCCCTTCTAGGCATTGAGCGCTTATTATTATTTTACTTTTAAACGGTATTTTACCATTGCTACTTCATTAAGACC
Source organism: Faucicola osloensis (assembly GCA_019353055.1). Classification (GTDB taxonomy): domain Bacteria; phylum Pseudomonadota; class Gammaproteobacteria; order Pseudomonadales; family Moraxellaceae; genus Faucicola; species Faucicola osloensis_C. The sequence goes on along the minus strand of JABAHL010000024.1, from coordinate 12,748 downwards.
CAAACCTGGTACATCCCACTGTATGGCTTTATAGTAAGCCATCGGTAGATTTTGTAGCACGCCATTCATGTTGGTCTTTAGTGGCATATATTGAAAATTGGCACCGTCCATACTACCAAACGCGCGGGTTGGCTCTACATCGCTCGTGCTCACTAATTCCATATTGGCTGGGATGTTCATGGTCACTTTCATATTGCGGATTCGGTCAGGGCTGTTATTGGTTAAGTAGCCGCGATATTCTACGACGTTGCCTGATGCAAGGCGCGTTTGTGCATTGACGGGGCTTAACACCTCTTGACCTTGTGGATCCTGACCAACAACAGAGGCTAAAATGCGGGTTTGAACTTGTTCAGCAACTGGCGCTGAGATAGGTGCAGCTTGACTATTATCAACAGGGTCTAATGCCACCGTTGGTAGCACAGCCATTGCGGTAGCTGATGCCCCTAGTGAGGCGGTCATTAGCGCGAATACTGAAAGCTTTTGCATGAATATTCTCCATTAAATCATGATTTTCAAATGTTCAAAATTGTTGTGTCAGCGGGTACTATCGTATTCTCTTTTTTTAGCAGGTTGGCATACACCGCTGATTGGGTGGTCAAATAGGTTAAGGCTCGACTATAGATTAGCATAACAAACTTTACAATTTAACTCACTAGCAAGTTGAAAGTTGCGGGATGAATTTACTAAATACAAACAGCGCAGCCAAAATCAGTAAGATTAACTATTGTATTTTGTAAGTTTTATTGATAGCCTTATCGTTAGTCTCTGAGCGATGCGTCGCAATCACGCTGTTAAACTTACATGTATGTTTAATTAAAAGAGACAAAAACTTTATCGTATGCTATTTGTACGTCTACTTTTTTATCATGTCTACTGTTATCATGCCAACTTCAACCGATACTTCAGCAAGTTTTACCCATGGCACTGCACCGCTTGCCGATGGCGAAACGATGACTGATAATAACCCTATACTTGCCTATCACGCTATGATTGATTTACCCAATACTGCCAAACAAAATGCCGCTGCCACAACCCCTGCGTATGTTACCCCGCCTTATGTATTATGGTTTCGTAACTTTGCGCCCTATATCAACACCCATCGTGGCAAGACCTTTGTCATTATGTTTAATGGCGAAGCGGTCAATCATGACAATTTTAGCCATTTGATTCATGATTTTGCGCTGCTGCATAGTCTTGGCATTAAACTCGTACTCGTCCACGGTGCGCGTCCGCAAATTGATGCCAATCTTGCCGAGAACCATATCGAAACACCGATGGCAGATGATGTTCGCATCACCACAAAAGAAGCCATGCCGTACATCCTAAAAGCTGTTGGCTCAATTCGCCTGCAAATTGAAGCACAGCTATCGATGGGACTTGCCAACTCGCCGATGTATGGCTCTCGTATTGATGCCATCTCAGGCAATTTCGTCACCGCCCGCCCTTACGGTATCCGTAATGGCATCGATTATCAATTTACTGGAGAAGTGCGCGCGATTGATGCCGAAGCCATCCACAACAATTTAATCCATGATCATGTGGTAATTTTGGGTAGTATGGGCTATTCTGCGACAGGCGAAGTATTTAACCTGCTGGCTGAAGATGTGGCGCTACAAGCGGCGATTAGTCTAAAAGCGGATAAATTAATTTTCCTAGGTGAGCAAACAGGTATCTATAAAGATGGCACTCACCTGCTTAAAGAAATGATTCCGCATGAAGTGACACGCTTCTTACGTGATGTTCCTGAAAGCTCAGAAATCGCGCGTTTCTTACGGGCAGCCAGCGATGCTTGTCAATACGGTATCCACCGTACCCATATCATCTCCTATGCCAAAGATGGCGCACTGCTTGAAGAGTTATTTACCCGTGATGGTTCAGGGACGCTAATCTCCCATGACCCGTATGAAGAAATTCGCCGTGCCGATATCGACGATGTGGTAGGTTTGATTGAACTGCTAGAGCCACTCGAAGAACAAGGTATTTTGGTCCGTCGTTCGCGTGAGCGTTTAGAGAGCGATATCGAAAATTTTAGCGTGATTGAGCGTGATGGTATGGTATTAGGCTGCGCGGCTTTATACCCACTCAACGACCAAGCCGCAGAAGTGGCTTGTGTGGCTGTCCATCCCGATTATCGCAATGGTAGCCGTGGCGCAGATTTGATAGCATTCTTAGAGCAACAAGCGCGTAGCCGCGGCATCCATGAACTGTATGTCTTGACTACTCGTACCGCGCATTGGTTTGTCGAGCATGGGTTTACGGAAGTCCCTGCTGAATCGCTACCGGCTGACCGCTATGCCTTTTATGACAATACCCGCAATTCTAAAGTATTAAAAAAGGTGCTTTAAAGGTATCGCTTTTCAAGCCATTACAAAAAAACGCTCAAGATAAATTGAGCGTTTTTTTATAGCCAGGATAGGAAAAAAATTTAAAATAGGAGAAAACTTAAAGTTTAACGGGTTGGGTCACAGGTGGATTGACTTGTAGCAGCTCAATATCAAAAATCAACACGCTGTTGGGCTCGATATCGGCATTACCTGCTTCGCCATACCCCAAATTAGCGGGGACAAACAGACGGTATTTACCCCCTTCTTTCATCAACTGTAGCCCTTCTGTCCAACCTTTAATCACTTGATTGAGTGGGAAAGTCACAGGTTCGCCACGTTTATAAGAGCTGTCAAAAATCGTACCGTCAATCAAGCGCCCTTCGTAGTGGACTTTGACTTTGTCCGTCGCTTTAGGTGATTTGCCTCTCCCTTGTGTTAGCACTTGGTATTGTAGACCCGACGCGGTAGTCATCACGCCTGATTTTTTGCCGTTTTCTAGCAAGAACTGTTTGCCTTTTGCCGCATTGCTCGCTGCTAACGCTTGTACTTCTTTGGCATAGGCAATTTCTTTGTTTTTTTGATAGTCGAGCAATACTTTTTGCATTTGTTTTTTGTCAAGATTGGGCGACTGCGCTGAGTAGGCATCTCGAAATCCCTGAAAAAACGCATCAAGATTTAAGTCATCAATACTGTCTTTGTTGCTCTCACCCATCAGATAGCCAAAGCTATAGCCGACTTGTGCCAATGCTGGGCTAGTTGCGGTCACTGTTGATTTTGGTACATAAACAGAGGATGCAACTTTGTTTGCGTTAGTGCTGGCGGGTGCGGCATTTGCACTGATTGACGTAACCGCTAACAGCATGCCAGTAGCGATGCCAGTCACTAAACTTACTTTTTTATATCCTAAAATCATTGGGATGTTCCTTTGCCATCGTGCCGATGAGTAGGGCGAGCGAACTCGACAGTTGCGCTTGCCCAGCTGATTGAGATCACCTATCTGACGCTAACCCAACCTATTGGGCAGGTTGAGAAGCTGACTGCATGGATTCAATTTGTTGTTGTAGTTGCGCTTGGATATCTGCTGCGGCAGGCTGTGCGGCATCAGCAGGTGGATTGACTTTTAGCAAATCAACATCAAAGATGAGCACGCTGTTAGGCTCAATACCGCCTTGAGGGGCGCCTTGCTCACCGTAAGCAAGTTTTGATGGAATGTAGAAACGATATTTGCCGCCTTCTTTCATCAATTGTAAGCCTTCAGTCCAACCCGGGATAACTTGGTTAAGCGGGAATACCGCAGGTTGACCGCCATGCTGTGCGGTGCTATCAAACACTTTACCGTCTAGCAATTTACCTTCATATTGTACCGCTACGATATCTGTGGCTTTTGGCTGCGCGCCAGTCCCTTCTTTAAGCACTTCATACTGCAAGCCAGACGCGGTAGTTTTGACCCCTGCTTTTTTAGCGTTTTGCGCTAGGAAAGCCTCGCCTTTGGCTTGGTTGTCTTGTAGGCGTTTTTGCATTTGGGTTTGCTCATAGGTTTGTACCGCTTTAATCATTTCTTCACGGGTCATGGTCGATGTTTTACCATTAAAACCGTCATTGATACCTTGATTGATATCAGCAGGATTGAGGTCTTTGGCGTCTTTTTTGACGTTTTGACCCATCATATAACCTAGGCTATAACCTACCTTTGCCACTTCACTGCTTTGGGCATTGATAGCGGCTGAATTACTAGCCAACTGACGGCTACCGATGGTGGCTACTTGTGGGTCATTGCCAAAACTTTTGATAAAAACGGGTGATAATGCCAAAGCACCTAACACAACTGCTGCCAATACGGGAACTGTATTATTGCTCATAAAATTTCCTATCTGATATGTCCAATTAAGGTCTAATAACGACTAAAAAATCGTCTCAAAATTGTATCTATCATAGCAGAAATAGTTTGTAAAACCTATGGCATCGTCAGGTTTAGGTTTTTTTGTGGGCAAATAGGGGCGATAGCAAAACGGTCTTTACCTTGATACCCTTTTGTTGACCGTATCGGCAGCAAAAGGACTTTCATGGCGCATTTTGACCCTTCCTTTATCCTTTCAGCCCGCTAACGATGAATGGAATGAATTTGGCAGCAGACTTGTTAAGCCCTTAATATAAAGCTACCTTAACTAAAAGTAGCTCAACGTAGAAACAGCATAAGAAATTTATGGGGTAGCTAAGACAGTTAGCCATGCAAATCTTGCAACGGCTGTGACATTTTTTCAAAATGCTTACCCAAAACGCCGCGATAGTTTTCTAAAATTTTGGGTAAATCGGCATCATAGTCGCCCGTTGGGTAAAACAAAGGCATAAAGCGGATTTGCTTGGTGTTATAGTCCATTGCAATCGGCAAAATTGGTACACCTGCGCCTACGGCAATATGATAAAAGCCTGTTTTCCACTTGTCGGTGTAACTTCGCGTCCCTTCGGGTGCCAATGCCAACCAAAGCTGATCTTGTTGTTTAAACTGCTCCAAAGTCGCCTGCAAAGTCGAGCCTTTTTTCTGACGGTCAATTGAGATCATACCGCCCCACTTTAAAAAAGGACCGATAACTGGAATACGAAACAACTCTTTTTTGCCCATCAGTTTGACATCAATGCCAAGCGTTAAAATACCCATCACCGCGTTCCAACCGTCTTCGTTTGAGGTGTGCGGGACGGCGAGCATCACCAGCTGTTTGACATTGGGCATCTCGCCCACAAGTTGCCAACCGCGCATTTTTAAGTATTTTGCGGCGAGCTTGGCAATGTTTGGGTCATCACGGCGGGGCACATTTGAGCCAAATTGGTTGGGATCTAATGGCGTTTGGTTGATATCCATGTAGGGTCTCTTTGATTTAGTAATTTAATTTGAGTTTACATTAGCTCACTGAAATTAGCAAATTTGTCGATTGGAGGAATTTATAACAAACTTTTGGGCTGCAGGATAATGATAGTTGCGCCCAACAGTATCACCAAACCGCCAATGCTATCCCAGTGTGTCAGAGAAACGCCATCGACAAATTTTAGCCATACCAAAGCCGTCGCGATATATATGCCACCATATGCGGCATACACTCGCCCTGTCGCGGTGGGATGAAGGGTCAGTAGCCATACGAACAGGGCAAGCGTGATGGTCATAGGTACAATGAGCCAAAGCGGTTTGTGCTGTTTGAGCATCAGATAGCCAAGATAACAACTGACAATCTCGGCAATGGCGGTGATAAAGAATAAAAGCAGGGTAATCAACAATTTAGTCATATTCGCGGATTTGCTCTATATTAAGCGGCAGGGGAAAGTTGATAAATCGTATCACGAGCGTCATTTGCCTTTGAAAAGTCTACAGCGTCATAGGATTTATCTACGTGATAATGTGCAAACGTAGCTGATAGCCATGCACTTACAAAAGTACGCGCTAGCAGTGTAGGCTTAACGTCAATCATTTTTGCCTAGCCATTAAACCCCAATTTCTGCCAAATCGCCTTTTTGCTCAAGCCATGTTTTACGGTCGCTGGCGCGTTTTTTGGCAAGCAGCATATCCATCATGCTATCGGTTGCAGTTGGGTCATCAAGGTCTAGCTGCACCAAACGTCGTGTATCAGGATTCATCGTGGTTTCACGTAGCTGTTCGGCACTCATCTCGCCCAAGCCTTTAAAACGGGTAATTTGCGGCTTTTTATTTTTTGCCACTTTTTTCAAGATTTGCTCAAGCTCGTCATTGTCAAGGGCGTACTCCACCTCTTTACCAATATCAATGCGGTATAGCGGTGGCATAGCGACATACAAATGCCCTGCATCAACGACTGCTTTAAAATGTTTGACAAACAGCGCACACAGCAGCGTGGCAATATGCAGTCCATCCGAATCGGCATCTGCCAAAATACAGATTTTATCATAACGCAGCTCGCTCAAGTCATCCGAATCAGGATCAACGCCAATGGCAATGGCGATGTTATGAATCTCTTCACTGGCAAGCACCGTATCGGGCGACACTTCCCACGTGTTCAAAATCTTGCCTCGCAGTGGCATAATCGCTTGGAAGTGACGGTCACGTGCCTGTTTTGCAGAGCCACCTGCCGAATCCCCTTCCACCAAAAACAGTTCTGCCCCATCTCGCAAATCACCCCGACAATCCGCCAATTTTCCTGGCAATGCGGGTCCTTGGGTGATTTTTTTACGCTCAACTTTTTTGGCGGATTTCAGCCGTTTGCCTGCTTTATTAATCGCCAATTCAGCGATTTGTTTGGCAATCTCCGAGTTTTGATTGAGCCACAAGCTAAAGCCATCTTTGGCAAAGGCTTGCACCACGCCTGCCGCTTCTCGGCTCGATAGGCGCTCTTTGGTCTGTCCGCTAAATTGCGGTTCGGAGAATTTTAGCGATAAAATATAATTGACCCCATCCCACACGTCTTCAGGAGCGAGTTTGACGTTGCGCGGCAGTAGATTGTGCAGTTCACAAAATTCTTTTAACGCGTCAGTAATACCTGTGCGTAGTCCATTGACGTGCGTGCCACCTTGAGCCGTAGGAATCAAGTTGACGTAGCTTTCTTGTACAGGCGTACCACCTTCGCTAAGCCAACAAATGGCAAAGCTTAACCCTGCTCGCTCGCCTTTTTTGGCGTCGTAATTAAACACGAATGGCTGTTCTGGGAGGGTGATTTCTTCGACCAGTTGCTCAGTCAAGTATTGCGATAGCCCATCGGTAAATTGCCAAACGTCTTTGTCGCCGTCAATTTCATTGATAAAAGTAATGGTCAGCCCTGCCGATAACACGGCTTTGGCTTTAAGATGATGTTTGAGTTGTTTGATGTTAAATTTTGGTGAGTCAAAGTATGTTTCATTGACCCAAAAGCGCACGAGTGTACCGCGTTTTTTCTTGTTAGAAGACGGCGCAACCGCCAGCGGAGCAACGGCATTGCCATCGACAAATTGCATGGTGAATGCTTCGCCATTTCGCCACACAGTAACATCGACTTTGTACGACAAGGCATTAACGACTGAAATCCCCACGCCATGCAGACCGCCTGAGACTTGGTAGTTGTCGGTAGAAAATTTACCGCCTGCATGTAGGCGTGTCAGAATCAGTTCAATGCCCGATTGCTTGAATTCGGGGTGAATGTCGGTGGGCATGCCGCGTCCGTCATCTTCGACTGACAGCGAGCCATCGGTGTGTAGAATGACAGTAATGTTTTTGGCGTGACCTGCAAGGGCTTCATCCACTGAGTTGTCGATGACTTCTTGTGCCAAGTGGTTGGGGCGTGTGGTGTCAGTGTACATACCAGGGCGACGGCGTACTGGGTCAAGACCTTCTAATACTTCTAAACTTTGACTGGTGTATGACATCTTTTACTCTTATAAAATTTCAAATTTAGATTTTTAATCTATTAAAAAAATCAATTAATTAAATGACTTACTGCAAAATAAAATCAAATTTTTGTTGCCAATCTAACTTTTCATCATGGTCTTTAACTCTTTGTAAAACATCAGTAATTTTTTCAAAATCTTCGCCTATATTGTGTTTGGATATATCAGAATTTTGCCAAATAATAATTAGTGGTCTTTCAATATTAAAACTTAATAAACCCCAGAGTGCATCTAAATTTTTACCATAATACTGTTCAACATTTAATGCTTTAGCTAATTGATTGTGAAAATCTTTATCTGAAAAAATTTCATTACCACGAATTTCTACTTCCATCGACTAACCTTTTAATCAAGAAACTGTAAAACCATCAACCAATTTTCTAGGATAACGCCTGACCTTTCGATCGAATTTTTTTGAACTGTTTGAAACCCTTGTTTCTCAAAAAACGGCTTAGCGATATGTGAAGCACTCACGTTAATCTGATAAACATTATTTCCTTTGGCAACGCTTAAAACCTTTTCAAACAACGCTTGCCCGACACTTTGCTGTTGAAATTTTGGCTCGATATAAAAACAATCAATCTCACCAATCCCATCATCAAAACCAAACTCAATAAACCCTACTACCCTATCGCCAATCACAGCCATAAACGGCAACGTCTTTTCAAATCGATGTTGCCAAAACTCATCTAAATGATTGCCAATCCATGCTTGTTTTTGACTGGTTGAATAAATACGATTATCAATTGCCAAAATCGCATTTTCAAAAATTTTGACTAATGCTTTACTATCTTGTGGCTGATAACCTCGAATAACTATCATTTAATCAACGGCAAGCCAAACAAGAACAGTATGATTTGCGGTAATTTGGTTTCAAAATCACTCATGCGATGGTCGCCACCCTCTTCTACGATAATGTGGCTTTGAGCATTGCTTTTTTCCAAAGCGCTTTGACTAAAATAATTGACCGCATCTTGGAAATTGAGCAACTCATCGCCTTTTTTCAAAATTACCAATAAATTCTGCGGATTGAGCGATTGTTCGGGGCGATTTGCTACCAGCCACTCAATATCTTTTTTGCTAATATGCCAACCATCGGGGGTCACGTGACCGATATAATCATCGGGTAAACTGTCAAAATCTTCCCCAAAAAAACGCTTAAGACTTGTGCCACTGTGCACACTTGGATTGAGCAATACCGTTTTTTTACCTGTCAAATTTGCCAAAATATTGCCATAAAATCCACCGAGCGAACTACCGACCAAACCTGTATTGGGGTCTTTGACAATAATTTCTTGGATTAAAGCAATCGACTCATTGGGTGAACGATTCAAATCGGGCGCAACAACCTTGATTTGTGGGAAATTTTTGGCACAAAAATCTTTGAGTTTTTGCGCTTTTTCGGCGTTTGGATTGCTATCAAGTCCGTGAATATACACAATTTGCATGGCTTTATCTCAAATTTTTAATTATAGTAAATTATCATATCGACTGTTGTTGGTTTGGCTAACATTTAATCTTAGCATTGCTTGGCTAAAATAGCCATGATGCGAGGTTTCAACACGTTAAAATTTGTCGTGTTAGTTAGATAGCCGTGTTTGGTGGTACGTTTTTGTCTGTGTTATTTGATTTTCAGCCCAGTTAACCCTATCTCTGCATAGGTGGATTACGCGTCCATTTGTATGGCGTAGTCAGGAGTTATCACCGCGATGGAGCAGCAAGAGTTATTTGAGATTGCCAGTCCTTGTATTCAAGTCTGCGGGCTTGATAAACAGGGTTATTGTAAAGGCTGTTTGCGCAATCGCACCGAGCGTGACCTTTGGCTTATGATGAATGACTCACAAAAGCGGCAAGTACTTAAGTTATTGACTATCCGGCGACTCAAACGACTGCGTGCTCAGCGTTTGGCGCACCAAACCCCTACCCAAACTGCGCAAGATGATGAGATAAATTTGACATTGTTTGAAGATAATGAAAATAATGTTGGCGACTAATTGATTAATTGATTAATTGATCGTAATGTCTACTAAAAAAAAATTAGGTTGAATGCATGAATAGTTCTTGGTTTAAGCAGGTTTGGCGACTTGCATTAACAGCGATTACGATATTGATTTTTTTTATGGCAATTCGTGCGCTTTATGGTTTGACCAAGACTGTGCACTATCAAGACGTTCTAGACGCTATCGCGCATATTCCTACCTTCCATCTTTTTATCGCCGCCATCGTGGTGGCTTTTGGTTATTTAGTACTCACCATTTATGATTTTATTGCACTACGCCAAATCGGCAAAAAACTTGATTACCCGCATGTCGCCCTCACCTCTTTTACCGCTTATGCTATTAGCCACACCATTGGGCTCAATCTTGTCACCGCGAGTGGTATCCGTTATCGTAACTATCGCCGTTTTAATCTGACTCATAATGAAATTGCCAATATCGTCTGGATGGTGTCGATGGCGTTTACCTTTGGCATTACTACGTTGATTGGGGCGTCTTTGACTAGCCATCCTGAGATTACCGTTCAACTATTATCTGAACTGGATAAATCCCTCGGCATATTTGAGCATACTTTGTATGTACGGATGCTTGGCATCACCATGTTAAGCGTTATTGCAGCGATTATTGTATATGCTGGCAAGCAAGGCAAACATGTGGTGATTCGCGGTTGGCGTTTTGACTTACCGCCCGCCAAAATTGTGCTGCAACAGATTGCGATTGCCATTTTAGATTTAAGTACCGTGGCGTTGGTACTATATTTACTATTGCCGCCTTCTGAGCATATCAGCTATTGGGCGACCTTTTCTGCGTTCATTCAATCAATGGCAATCGGTATTTTAAGTCATGTTCCTGGCGGTTTGGGGGTGTTTGAAGTGGTCATGATTACGGCTTTGCCCGAAGTCGATCGGACGCAGATGCTGGCGGTGTTATTGATTTTTAGATTACTGTATTACATCATGCCATTTTTGGTTGCCTTACTGGCATTGTTGGCATATGAGGCAAAGCTATATTTGAGTGAAAATTCTGACAAAAAAAAATAACCTTTTACATTGTTAACACTTTGCATTGAACAAACGTGTTTTTACATAGTAAAAGGTTATTTTAAGCGTGTTTGGTACGATTATACCAAATTAAATAGACCTATCTTATCACTTTAGTGTTTAAACTTTCCGGCTAATAAAGGCGATAATAAATAAAATCACCGCTACTGCCAAGAACACATATGCCAAGTTTGCCGATAAACCTGCCACACCACCAAAACCTAAGAAACTCGCAATCAGTGCGATTACAGCAAAAATAATAGCCCAACGAAACATGATAATTCTCCTTTTTTTATTGTTTTAAATGTCCTGCTTCTATACTTTGGAACTTTTAGACATTTTGCGTTTTAGTTGTTAAAGCCTGTTAACCTATGCTTTATCGCATGAGTGCATATTAAAATGATTCTATGTTGTTGTAACGACCGATTTTGTAAGGTTTGTGGCATTCTCACAGCTGTTGTATAAAAAAGTGCAAAAAAATTCCTCCAAGGTTGATATCGTTGACGCTTCTAGTAAGCTTTAGTAAGTTTTGCAACGTTTTGTTAATACATTTCGATAACTGGTCTTTTACTTATACGATAAAATTTACTCTAAAATCAAATTTAATGGCGTTTCATTGACAATTTCACTGATTATTAACGCTACCGAATAACTTCCTTAATGCCAATAGGGTTTATTTACGTATTCTCAACATATTTACGTATTTTCAACATTTTGTCCCCAATCCTTACATTCTCACATCTGTTGATTGTTTATAATGACAGCTAGGCTTTTAGTATTCCCTTAAAGTATTTTCTTGATAATTCTTGATAATTGATAATACGGTCATATTTGGGGATTATACTAACTACCTATTATAACTATAGAAAACAAGTTAGCCATTAACCTAGCAATCGACAATGAGGAAAAAATTATGAAAAAATTAGCCACAACGCTTACTGCATTAGTGATAGCAACCGGTCTTACAGTCAGTGCTCAAGCAGCGACTAAAGTAACGACTACGACCAAATCAACTACCACACACAAAAACGTAGCATCGGCAAAAGCAAAACCGCAAAAAGCTACTCAAAAATCCACAAAAGCATCAAAAAATACTCACAGCACCAAAGCTTCAGCTAAGGCTAAAAAAGGCAGCAAAGCAACGCCAAGAACCAGTGAAGTAAACATTGATATCCCAGCTGACCTAAAAATCGACGAAAGCAATAACAAATCTGTTGCGCCAACCGCACCTATGAATGCTCAACCCACTCCTGTGGTTGTGGTACCTGTAGCAAAAGTTATCCCAAAAGGTCCTGTGGTTCAAGCAGTCACCGTGCAACCGGTTGATGACAATACAGCAATTGCCTCAACAACAACGGCTGTACCCGTTGATGTACAAATCTTACCTGTTGTAGTAAAACCATAATCGCTAATTGTTAAGTGATTTTTATAAAAAAGATGCCTGCGTGGCATCTTTTTTTTTGTGGATAATTAGCTAGTTGGTCTATTGATGTTGGTCTATTAATTAACCCCAGTTCGACATAAGCCATACTCTAAGGCTTTGAATTAACAAGCAATCTTAGCGACGAAAGGTTCAATCAGCACATTTTTAAGTGTCGGCTTCTTGGGTTGATGGCAATAAGCAATCAGCCCTGCCACCAAATTACTCATAAAACCAACATGGCTACGATGCCTTGAATGCTCGATATGGCAAATATTCTTTAACTCATCAAACACCGTCTCAATCAAGAAACGGCGTTTAAGCAATCGCTTATCTAACCAAGCAATGTCTTTAGCTTTCATATTCTTTTTGACGTTGGTAACCAGTTCAACATCCAAGTTTTCGTCTAGCCAAGCGGTTAGGGATTTATCAATGTAGCCTTTATCGCCAAACAGTTTACCAAAGACTTGGTTTTCACACAGTTGTTTGACAGGCTTTCTGTCATCAACATTGCCCGCTGTTACGGTAAGATTCACGAGTTCACCTCGGTGGTTGATGATGGCGTGTAATTTAAAGCCAAAGAACCAG
>JABAHL010000023.1:0-18226 GCA_019353055.1 Faucicola osloensis | reverse complement strand
AGTTTCGTAGTATTGCTACTCGCTATGAGAAATTAGCTCGTAATTTTAAATCGATGCTTTACTTGGCTTGCTCTATTATTCATTCTAAGTTAAATTGAGGACACGCCCTAGATTTGATGGAAACTTCATTTGCTTGAATGGGTTTTTGCAAGAACTCTAAAAATACATCATCGCGTTTGGGGTCGCCATTGTTGCCGTCTCTAGGAAATGCCATCCTCTCTCCTGTCAGTAGATAACCGCGGCGCTGATAATAACTTAACAGCTCCGGTCTATGACTTAAAATCGACATAGATAGATGGGTTAAAGGTAAATGGGTTACGTTTTTGGCGTGAGCATGTCTGATAGCAAACGTTTCTACCGCAGACAACATGGTATCGCCAATGCCTCTACCTTGCACAGCAGGATGCACCGCAAAAGTGCCAATATACGCCGCTGGCTGATGGTTAATGGGTGAGAAATCCACAGAAATACACCCGAGCAAATCATCGCTATCGTGCGGATTTTCAAACACGAACAGATAAACGTTGGGGTTTTCTATCAGGGCTGTCATTTCCTCGGGCGTGGTACGAATCCCACCAATTAAAGCAGCTTCATTGGTCCAACCTTCATCTGAGCGGTAACAGCGATTGAGCAAAGTTACCAAATTTTCGACGTCTTGTTGCGTGGCAACGCGTAATTGCACGGCGTTTTTATCGATATCGCTATCAGGGTTTTTCATGTTTTTCTCTTTTTATGCTCACATTCGCTAAAGAATAGGATGCGTTAAAGATTTTGCCAAGTCAGCTGACCGATTTTGCCACCCAATGCACCCAACCCACCTAAATTAAGCACTGTTACTTTATTGAAGATCAGTTGATTGAATGTTACTTTATTGGCAATTGCTTTGGCATTCAAGCCGTATTTGATGTCATTGTTGTCGCCGTCATATTTTTAACCTATTAGCATAAGACAATAAAGCATGCCGATAATAAAGCGCTGCTGTAATGGAATCCGTAATCGAGATGGTTTATCAATCATCCATTTGTTAAAATAAACCTTTTGTAAGTAACCCTAGCATGCCAAAACTGCCTTCACCCTATACCCCTGCGATTGAGTCCGCTATTTATAAACAACAACCCACTGATTTTATTGTCCATGAAAAACTTGGCATTGAATGTAGCCATACAGGGGAACATCTTTGGCTTCATATTCAAAAGACCCGTATGAATACCACTTTTGTGGCAAAGATATTGTCACAATGGGCAGGCATCCCACTCAAGGATGTAGGATACTCGGGGCTCAAAGATCGCCATGCGCTGACGACGCAATGGTTTAGTCTTCGTTTGCCAAAAAAAATTGCCCCTGAACCAAACTTTGAGCAATTTGTCCAGACCAAATTAGCTAGTGATGAAACCCTGCAATTACTGGCACAACATTGGCATCACAAAAAACTGGGTCGCGGTACTCATGAGGCCAATCAGTTTATTATCACCTTACGCAATGTAGTGGGTGAGAAAGCCGCCATCGAGCAACAACTCGCGACCATCAAAACACAAGGCGTTCCCAATTATTTTGGCGAGCAGCGCTTTGGGCAAGATGCCAATAATATTGATGCCGCTATCGAACTATTCACCCACCATACGATTAGGGGCAAAAAAATTCATCGCAAAGTTGACCAAGATAAAATCAGTCTGTATCTGTCGGCAGCGCGTAGTGAATTATTCAATGCCATCTTGGCAAAACGTATCGCATTGGGCATCTGGAACCAACCGCTTGATGGCGAAGTGATGAATTTGGCGGGTTCAAACAGTATCTTTGTGGCACAGCATATAGATGAGACCATGCTATCAAGGCTACAAAGTGGCGATATCCATTTGACTGCACCGATGTGGGGCGCAGGTGAGTTAAAAAGTAGTGGTAAGGTTAACGCATTAGAACTATCCGTCATCACTGACAATCCCATTTATCAGCAGCTAAGTCAAGGTTTGATTGAGTTTGGTTTAAAGCAGCAGCGCCGCCCCCTGCGTATGCTGCCCAGTAACTTACAATGGGTTTGGCAAGACGGTGAGACATTGGTGCTAGATTTTGAATTGCCGGCAGGCAGTTTTGCGACGACGATGATTGACACGCTTGTTGCAAGCTCGGTACTTAACTGATTTTATGAAGGCTGAGTTATGACGGCTGATTGCTTTGCGTCATCAGTAAATAGCATTGACCTGTGACCACGCAGTTGCGGCCATTGGCTTTGGCTTGCTGCATTGCCAAATCGGAGAATTTGATAATGCGCTCAAGGGCAGGCGGCAGTGCAGGCATGGTCGGTAAACTATGCATATACTCGCGCATATATTCGATAAAACCGCGATTATCAACCGTGCTCTCGCTATCTCCCCCATGATTTTGATAAACGCTAGCAATGCCTAAGCTTGCGGTAAATTGAATTTCTGTATCAAAAATCCCATATCTCACCACTTGTTTTTCAAACGCTTGGCGCAGCTGCTCTGCCATATCGAAAGCTTGCTCAATCCCGGTATTTGGCAAGATGATGCAAAACTCTTCCCCACCCATACGTCCAAACATCGTCCCTGTCGGTAAGAAGTTTTTTAAGATATTTGCGGTACAAATCAACGTCGCATCACCGGCGTCATGACCGTATTCGTCATTGATATGTTTAAATTTGTCCAAATCAATATAAATCACACTAAGCGTGTTCCAATCGCTTTTACGTTGCCATAAATAACTCAAAAAACTATAAATGGTACGCCGATTGGCGATATTGGTGAGCGCATCGGCTTCTAGCAAATCATAAATCTTGCGGCGCTGAAAACTCATGACTTTCATGCCCTGCAAAATACAATACAGCGTGACCGTTGCCTTGGCGGTTACCAAAAAGCTAAAAGACAATCCCCAAAGCCAATGACTACGCGCTGCTAAGCTTGGATACAACCTAGGCAACAATTGCCACCAGTTCATGCTATTACTCATATTAAAAATAAATAATGCAACAATACAACTGACAAACGACACCCAGACCAATCGCCATCTTAATAGCACCATCCCAAGACCGGTGGCACTGATCAGCATTACACCTTCAAGCGCACTGTTGTTGCCAATCCAGACGATAAAAAGATTCTCATAAATCAAATAGATGATTACAAAAAAGATTTGGTACTCCCGCCAAAGTCTTGACTGTTCAGGAATGCGGGTGATGACCCATAGTGAATACCCGCAAAACAACACCATCGCGAGTCCCAAATAGGTGATATTTATCATCAAGCTGCGATTAAAAATTTGATTGAATGTCTGAGCAAAGGGAAAGATATCTAAGGGCAATGTGATGACAAGAACTGTCGCATACCAAATCAAATGAAAAAATGTCTCAACCAACGCCAACATAATAAACAACATGAATTTATTGGTATTGTTGACTCTTGGCGAATTGATATATAGCGAAGGTTTAAAGCTAAAAAAATTTAGCGTCTGCTGCAATTGTTCTTTAAAGCTTGGCAAGGCGGTTTGGGTCATAGGATTATTGCAAAATCAATAAATCTATTAAAAAAGGGCGTCACGCATTAAAAAAATCAAGACAGCTGCGTCAGTTATTGTCGTTTATTGATTAGTTTTAGTGGTTTGCGTTTAACTTACCTTAAGTATTATATAAGGTATTGTTGCTTCATTCTAATACTTTATTAATGACCAATGGGTAAATGTTTAATTTTTTTTAATTATTCTTGACTTATCTATTTTATCAAAATTTCCTCGACAAAATAAAAAAGGTAAGCATTGGCTTACCTTAATCAACATTTTACAGCGTTTTAGCTTTATTGGTTTTTTCAACAATATTTTTTAATAGTAATGTTCTTGATTACACTCAAGCGTCCAATACACGGCGCGCTGTCACGAATTTATTTGCCCAATAGCCAGAATCTAAACTTGTAATAGAAATACTTTTGCCCGTTGATGGTGAATGAATAAAACGACCTTCACCGATATACATGCCCACGTGAGAGATACGACCACCACCGTGAGAGAAAAACACCATATCACCTGGTTTTAGCTCACTACGGTTAATACGTTCACCCACTTGCGCCATACTGCCTGAAGTACGTGGCAGATTGATGTTGGCGGTTTGTTTATAAACATATTGCATAAAGCCGCTACAATCAAAACCACTCGTTGGGCTGGTACCACCAAAACGATATGGCAAGCCGATGAAGTTTTTGGCTTTTGCAATGAGGCTATCTACTTTTGAGCCGCCCTCTGGATTTTGAGAAACACTTGAGTTAAAGCTACCGAAATATTCTGTGATACCATTGTCGGCATTGGCAGCGGTTGGGGCTAGGCTGAACAAGACACAAGGTAGAGCGGTTAATAAAGTTTTTTGAAAAAAGTTCATAGGGCTTTAATCCGTTCAGAACTTTTATCCGTATATGGGCTATATCAAAATTGATTGCTAAAAGCTAAAAAGTTGATATACGGATAAAAATTACATAACTATTGTATTGGTTACATTCTGTAAAACAACGCCATCATACCAATAAAGTTTTTTGGATGTGGATATCTTTTTTCCATAAAATGTTAAAAAATATTACAATGTAAGCTAATTTGCTTACAGAAAGCTTATAGAAAGCGTACAGCAATAATTGGGTAATAAAAGCGTTGATTTAACACAACATTGGCTTAAATAACCGTCTATTACTTCGTATTTATTTTGGTGTAATGTAAAAAAAGCAGGGTCAATGTGTAACTGACCCTGCCTAATAGTTGAGCAAAAACGGCTATAATTTGTTAAATTACTGTCCTTTTACCCCGTCATTCGCGCTAGTCTCTCTCCCCAAAAATGGCGGTGCCAATACGAACGATGGTGGCACCCGCGGTAATGGCTTGCTCAATGTCGCCGCTCATGCCCATTGACAAAGTATCCCACTGCTCAGGATGTGCATGATAGCGCTTGTTTTGCTCAAAAAGCTGTTGGGTTTTGATAAAGGCAGACGCGGAATTTTTGGCAGGGATAATCATCAGTCCGCGTAATTGCAAATTGGGTAATTGGCTAATCTCTGTCACCAATTCGGGTAACTGGTCTGGCTGGCAGCCTGATTTACTGGCTTCATCATCAATATTGACTTCGATACAGATATTGAGTGGCGGAAGGTGTTCACCCCTTCGCTCGTTGAGACGCTGAGCAATAATTAAGCGATCCACCCCATGCACCCAATCAAAATGCGCTGCCAACTCTTTGGTTTTGTTGCGCTGGATATGACCGATATAATGCCACACCAATGGCTGCTCGTTGGCAGTAACGTCTTTGAGTGCGGCGATTTTTGTCACCGCTTCTTGCACATAGTTTTCACCAAAATCTTGCTGACCTTGCTGCGCTAGCGTGCGAATCATCCAGTTGGGTTTGGTTTTGGATACCGCAAGCAGTTTGACAGTTGGATTGAGCCTAGCAACGTCACTTTTCACCTGTTGCCAACGCGCTATCAAGGCTTGGTTTTCAGCGTCTGTTGCGATTGTCGCCGATGGCTGCTGTGCGTCGAATGTTTGCATGGTTAACTTTTCCTGTTGATAGTGGTGATAGTAGACTGGCTTGATGGCTAACGAGTTAGGGTGAAGTTTTTGGCTTTTTTTGCACTTGTGTCCCCAATTTTCCAATTGAGTTTAACATAAGCTAAAATCAACAAAAAACTATGACCCCTAGTCAGTTTTTTCTGTTTTTTTTGTGGACGGATGATTATAGTATAGCTATCTTTTTTTCCCGCTGCTTTTTTCTATTGCTGCTTTTGTATTTTCATTACCCACCTGTAGGATTCGCTATCATGGCAAAGGAATTATCGATTGACGATTTATTGCGTTTTGCATTCAAAAATAAAGCCTCTGACTTACACATTTCAGCAGGCTTACCGCCGATGATTCGGGTCGATGGTGAAATCACCAAAATCAACATGCCGCCGCTCGATCACCAAAAAGTGCATAGTTTGATTTATGACATCATGAACGACAAACAACGTGCCGATTATGAAGAGTTTTTTGAAACCGATTTTTCGTTTGAAATTCCCAATGTGGCGCGTTTTCGTGTCAATGCTTTTAACCAAAACCGTGGCGCAGGTGCGGTATTTCGTACCATTCCGTCTGAGGTCTTGACGATGGAACAGCTGGGTATGGGGCCGATTTTTGAGAAAATCTCTAATTACAAACGCGGCGTGGTACTGGTCACCGGTCCAACAGGTTCGGGTAAGTCAACCACCCTTGCGGCGATGATTAACTATATCAATGAAACCCGCAAAGAACATATCTTAACCATCGAAGATCCGATTGAATTTGTGCATCAATCAAAAAAATCCCTCATCAACCAACGGGAAGTCCACCGTGATACCTTAAGCTTTGACGCCGCGCTGCGCTCTGCCCTACGTGAAGACCCCGATGTTATTTTGGTCGGTGAGATGCGTGACCTTGAGACCATCCGCTTGGCATTGACGGCTGCTGAAACAGGGCACTTGGTATTTGGGACATTGCATACCTCATCTGCTGCCAAAACCATTGACCGTGTGGTCGACGTGTTTCCCGCCGCAGAAAAAGACATGATTCGTGCGATGTTATCTGAGTCGCTACAAGCGGTTATCTCGCAATCGCTACTCAAACGCCAAACCGGTGGCCGTGTCGCCGCGCATGAAATCATGATTGGTACGCCTGCGATTCGTAACTTGATTCGTGAAAACAAAGTCGCCCAAATGTACTCTGCCATCCAAACCAGTGCAGGTGATGGTATGACCACACTTGATCAAAGTCTTCGCGAACTGGTCAATAAAGGCGTGATTAGCAAAGAATCAGCGCGCCAATATGCCAAACAACCGGAAAGCTTTATGTAATCACTGTTTTATAGAAACTATCTTATAGAAACAATGTTTATCAAGACACGGTTTCTAAAAATTTATAGAACCAATGCGAGATACCTGTTATGGATTTTGATAAATTACTGCAGCTAATGATACAAAAAAACGGCTCTGACCTTTTTATCACCGCCGATGCGCCACCATCAATGAAAGTCAATGGTACTATCATGCCAGTCACCAAGTCAGCACTGACCCCAGAGCAATCGATGACGCTGGTCAAAAGCGTGATGACGCCTAGTCAAATCAAAGAATTTGACGAAACCCTCGAATGCCAGTTTGCCATTAGTGACAAACACCAAAACGCCCGCTTTCGTGTCTCTGCCTTTGTCCAAAAAGACTGTGCGGGCATGGTACTACGTAAAATTGAAACCAAAATTCCGACGGTAGAGCAGCTCAACCTACCGCCGATTTTGAATGAAATTGCCATGAAAAAACGTGGTATCGTGCTACTAGTTGGTGCGACGGGTACGGGTAAATCTACCACGCTGGCGGCTATGATGGGGTATCGCAACGAGAATTCGCGCGGTCATATTATCACCATTGAAGACCCGATTGAATACGTCCATGAGCATAAAGGCTGTATCATCACCCAACGCGAAGTTGGCATTGATACCAAATCATTTGAAGCAGGATTAAAAAACACCCTGCGTCAAGCGCCCGATGTGATTTTGATTGGCGAGATTCGTACCCGCGAAACCATGGATTATGCCATTCAATATGCCGAAACAGGACACTTGGTGTTTGCCACCCTCCACGCCAACAACGCCAACCAAGCGATTGACCGTATTATTCACTTTTTTGATGCAGAACATCATGAGCAGATTTTGATGGATTTGTCATTAAACCTTCGCGCCATTGTGGCGCAGCAATTGATTGCCACCCCTGATGGCAAAGGTCGCCGCGCTGCGATTGAAATTTTGCTCAATTCGCAACTGATTGGGGATTACATCCGTAAAGGGGAAATCCACGAAATTAAGCCCGTCATGAAACGCTCTCGTGAACTTGGCATGCAAACCTTTGACCAAGCGTTGTTTGATTTGTATGAAAATGGCGAAATCACTTACCGCGATGCCATCAAACACGCTGACTCACCCAATGATTTACGCCTACTTATTAAGCTTGAAAGTAAATCAGCCCATAAAATTGATGAAAATGAACTAAATTTCTCCCTGCAATCTGACGATAATAGCGCCGCAAATGAGAACACAATGTTCTAACAACAGGCTATCGTCTTATAATCACATTCCCTGTGTAACACAAAAAAGGCTCATATTGAGCCTTTTTTATCTAATCTACACTTTTTCCCAAAATCACCACATCAGCAATAAAGCCTTTCATATCGCAAACTTGCTTAAACTTGCCCCATGTCTCAAATCCTAGCTTACTAAACATCGCAAGGCTCGGTGTGTTATGGGCAAAAATGAGCGCAACCACTTGCTGCACGCCACAACTTGGCGCAACTTCGATTAGATAATTGACCAACGCCTTGCCCACGCCTTGCCCTTTGGCTTCATCTGCCACATAGATACTGATTTCAGTACTGATATGATAGGCAGGACGTGCGTATAAATCAGACAAACTGCCCCAACCGACTATTTCACCTAAGCTAGTTTGAGAGCTAGTTTCGCAGCTAGTTTGGGCAACCACCAACGGACGATTGCCTGTATGAGCGTCAAACCACGCTTGCCTATCTGCCACGCTCACAGGCTGTAAATCTGCCGTGGCTTGCTTACCTGCGATACTTTGGTTATAAATTTCAACGATGCGCGGTAAATCATCAATCGTAGCTAGGCGAATACTAAGGTTGTGATGCGCTGCAGACATAGCGACTCCAAAATTGAACCAAAAAATGCGGCTAAAATTTGCCGAAAAATTTTATTAGCGCGTATGTTAACAACATTTTTACTTTATAATAAGTGATTTCATAAAATTGATAGTTTGCGATGCCTATGAACGTGATTGATTTATCTGACTGGCTAAAAAGTCCAACTCTATTACCTGATTCAGTACTGACGATTGGTAATTTTGATGGGGTGCATTTGGGTCACCAAGCGATGCTGGATAAAGCCAAATCTTTGGCAAAATCTCAGCAACTTGCCAGCATGGTGATGATATTTGAACCACAATCACGTGAGTTTTTTAGCCCGCAAACCGCCCCTGCAAGGCTCACCAATTTGGCAGAAAAAACCCAATTGATTGCTGAACATAGTATTGATAGCTTGATTGTGGCAAATTTTGATAATGACTTTCGGAATTTATCGGCACACGATTTTGCTAAAATGTTGGTCAAGTTAAACGTAAAGCATCTGGTATTGGGGGATGATTTTCGCTTTGGGCATGACCGCGCTGGCGATAGTGAGTTTTTGCGTGCGTTTGGCTTGCCTGTACAAATTTTGCATACCGTGACCGACCATGCGCATCAAGATGAGCGTGTCAGCTCAACCCGCATTCGAGACTGTTTGCAACAAGGGGACTTGGCAACCGCAAAGCATCTGCTAGGGCGAGATTATGCGATTACTGGCATGGTGGAACATGGCGATAAAATCGGTCGCACCCTTGATTTTCCCACCGCCAATATTGCGCTAAACCGCATCAAGCCTGCCCTGCATGGGATTTTTGCAGTATCGGTGACCGCTACCGATGGCACAGATTTATCAACACTGGGGAAAAATACTCAAACTGGCGTGCAAGGACTCACCAAAGGCAGTTTGTTTGGCGCCTGCAATGTGGGTACTCGCCCTGCGCTAAAAAATAAGTATGGGGTAGAATGGCGACTGGAAGTCAATTTTCCAAAGTTTGATGGAGATTTGTACGGCAAAGAACTGACGGTGACGTTTTTGCATTTTTTGCATGGGGAAATTAATTATCCAAGCCTTGACGCGTTAAAACAAGGCATTGCCCAAGACGTGGTGGATTTACTTGACTGGCGTGAGCAGCAAGCTTTTGCGAAATC
Source organism: Faucicola osloensis (assembly GCA_019353055.1). GTDB lineage: Bacteria > Pseudomonadota > Gammaproteobacteria > Pseudomonadales > Moraxellaceae > Faucicola > Faucicola osloensis_C. Next base: position 8,407 of record JABAHL010000023.1, on the reverse strand, counting down.
AATCCCTTAATGACTTTGGCGTGTCAGCCTCCACTCCGCTACTCCTAAGCAACATTCTAGGCTTACCCAAGCCAGTCCAATTCTCTCAGTCGGCAGGGGCAAAAATACCCCAACCGCACTTCTCCACCCTAGGCGTTGCCACTTGCCATTAACGGTAGGTGATGTAACCCTTGTAACCTGATGGAAAATTGTATCCTTCCCCAACTATTTTTAGCATTTCCAACTATTTTTAGCGTTTTATAGCTATTTTGGTGAGGGAGATTTTTTTGTGACAAACTTACCAAAATCAAGCATGAGATAAGCCAAACCACGCTTTGTCAATCTGCCAATTTTAACATATAATACCCTGTTATCAATTTTTTACCTTTTGCACTTTTTTATAGAATACCGAGAGTTACATGACCGACAACACTGACAATCAGTCAATCGACTATAAAGATACCCTAAACCTTGCCGATACCGTATTTCCCATGCGTGGCGACCTTGCCAAACGCGAACCTAAATGGCTACAACAATGGTTTGCTGACGATGTGTATGCCCAAATTCGTAGCGCTCGTCAAGGTCGTGAAAAGTATGTATTGCATGACGGCCCTCCCTATGCCAACGGTCAGATTCACTTGGGTCACGTGGTAAATAAAGTGCTCAAAGACATGATTGTCAAATACAAGACGCTTGATGGTTATGACGCGCCGTATGTACCGGGTTGGGATTGTCATGGATTGCCGATTGAGCAAAAAGTAGAAGGCATTATCGGTAAAGTGGGTCAACCCCATAAAGACAAAAGCAAAAACGGGGCTATCGTGACGTCAACCGAGTTTCGCGGTGCTTGCCGTGACTATGCCAAAAGCCAAATTGACCTGCAAATGGTCGACTTTAAACGCTTGGGCGTATTAGGTGACTGGGAAAATCCTTATCTGACCATGAACTTCAAGCAAGAAGCTGATACTGTCCGTGCATTGGCAGAAATCTACAAAAACGGTCATATCACTCGCGGTATGAAGCCGGTGAATTGGTGTTTGGATTGTGGTTCGGCGCTCGCAGAAGCGGAAGTGGAATATGAAGATAAAAAATCCGATGCGATTTATGTCGGTTTTGATATCGTCAACCGTGAGGCGTTAGCGGCGACTAAAGCGATTGATGGCGCTTTGCAGGCGGTGATTTGGACCACCACGCCTTGGACGCTGCCTGCCAATCAGGCGATTACCGCAAGCTCTGAGCTAGAGTACTCCGTGGTAAAAGTGACGTTTAACAAACAAGCATTTGCTATTCCTACTACTCTTGACACGCCTAATTATTTACTTCGCCGTTTAACCAAAGACGATAAAATCGCTTTACAGGCAAGTGCATCTGACCCCTTAATTTGGGAAATGTTGCCGGAAAAACGTCACGAACCTGCCGTATTTGAGCCGTATTTCAAAAAAGCCCTTGAGCAAAAAGCCTTTGCGATTGTCGATAAAAAAACCAATGACATTATCGGCACGACCCGTTTTTATGATGATAATGTTGAAGAAAGTTCGATTGCGATTGGCTATACCTTTTTGACCCGTGAGTATTGGGGATCAGGTGCCAATGCTGAAATTAAATCGGCGATGCTAAGTCATGCCCAACCGCAGCGAGAAACGATTTGGTTTCATGTTGCCCCCGATAATCAGCGTTCTGCCAAAGCGTTAGAAAAAATTGGCGCAACTTATCAAAAAACCGCTGACAACGGTTTAGGCGAGCGCTTGTTTTATCAAATGGCAGGCGAAAAACCACAGCCGAAAATCAGCCATTTAATTGTCGCTTACAATTTAGTTGCGCATTTAATGAGTGTGTTTAACGCCAAAGAATACAGTGTGTTGGCGACCGTGAAAGGCGATGCGTTAACCGCACTTAAAGCGCAGCATCCATTGATTGCCGAGCGCCAAGTGCCGATTATCACAGGCGACCACGTGACGGCAGATAGCGGTACGGGTTTGGTACATACTGCGCCCGCGCACGGTGTCGATGACTATATGGTCGGGCAAAAATTTCACTTACCTACCGAAAACCCAGTCGCAGGTAACGGCGTGTATTTGCCTGAAGCCAAAGTTTTTGTCGGCGAACATATTTATAAAGCGCAACCAAAAATTATCGAAACGCTCAAAGCCAGTGACCATTTGCTCAAGCATGACGTGATTACTCACAGCTATCCGCATTGCTGGCGACACAAAACGCCGATTATTTTCCGTTCAACGCCACAATGGTTTATCAACATGGAAAGCCAAGGTCTGCGTGAACAGGCGTTGACCGATATTCCAAAGGTGGTATGGACGCCAAGTTGGGGACAAAATCGCATCGAATCGATGATGCATGGTCGCCCAGATTGGTGTATTAGCCGCCAACGTACTTGGGGCGTGCCGATTGCCTTTTTTATCCATAAAGACACGGGCAATTTGCACCCAAATACCGCTGAGCTGATGGAAAAAGTCGCGCAAGTGATTGAGCAAGGTGGTGTGGAAGCATGGTTTGATGCTGCGGCTGAAGACTTTATCGGGGATGATACTAAAGAATATCAAAAATCGACCGATACGCTAGACGTGTGGTTTGACTCAGGGTCAACCAATTTTGCCGTGCTCGCCAATCGTCCTGACTTAGCCAATCCTGCGGATTTATACCTTGAAGGCTCTGACCAACATCGGGGTTGGTTCCAGTCGTCACTTTTGGTGAGTGAAGCGATTTATGGTCGTCCACCGTACAAGCAAGTGTTGACGCACGGGTTTACCGTAGATGCCAAAGGCTATAAATTATCAAAATCCAAAGGCAATACCAAAGGCTTTGAGCCGCAAGAACTTGCCAATAAATATGGCATTGATATCGTGCGCCTATGGGTCGGCTCAAGTGACTACCGTTACGAGATGGCGGTATCGACTGAAGGCTTTGCGCGCACCACCGATATGTATCGCCGTATTCGTAATACCATTCGCTTTTTACTGGCAAATACAGACGACTTTGACCCAGCGACCGACATGGTGGATGCTAGCAATTTGGTCAGCCTTGACAAGTACATTGTAAAACGCGCTGAAGCGGTACAAGCTGATATTCGCCAATCTTATACCAACATGGATTTTCACCAAGTGTGTCAAGCGGTGGTGGGTTTTTGTTCACAAGATTTGGGCGGTTTTTATTTAGACATCATCAAAGATCGTCAATACACCACCAAAGCCAATGGTGAAGCGCGCCGCTCAGCACAAACTGCAATTTATCATATTGCCCATGCGTTACTGCGCTGGATTGCACCGATTTTGTCATTTACCGCACAAGAAGCCTGGGAAATCTTAAAAGGTCCGCATACAAGCAATGGCTACATCTTTACCGAAGAATGGTATGAATTTCCGCCAGTGGTATTGGATGACATGAGCGAATCGGATTGGCAAGCGATTTTGAATGTCAAAGAAACTGTCAACAAAGCCTATGAAATTGCGCGCACTGACAAAGTGATTAACGCCAATTTATCGGCTAATGTCACCGTGTATGCACCAGATACTATCATGGCATCACTCAATCGATTAGGCGATGAACTCAAATTTGTGTTTATCTCAAGTCAAGCAAGCGTAAAACCATTCGCCGAAAAACCAAGCGATGTGACCTATAGCGACGAAGACAGCCAAGTTGCGGTGGTGGTCAAGCCTGCCACAGGTGAAAAATGTATCCGCTGTTGGCACATTCGCGAAGATATCGGCATCAATCCTGCCCATCCAGAAATCTGTGGTCGCTGCGTAGAGAATGTCGAAGGTCAAGGCGAGGTGCGTCATTATGCCTAATACACAGGTAACGACTGCTGCCACTCATTCATCCACTACCCCACCCATCAACGGCAACAAAGCCATGATGTGGTATGGTATTGCAGTTTTGGTAATGATTATCGACCAACTCACCAAGTTGTACTTTGAGCACAACTACCAGCTGTATCAAACCACGCCGATTATTGAGCCGATTTTTAACTTTACCCTTGGTCACAACTATGGCGCGGCGTTTAGTTTTTTGGCAGATAAAGGCGGCTGGCAAAAATGGCTGTTTAGCGGACTGGCACTGGCTGTTTCCCTTGGTATCATGGCGTATCTACGCAAAATACCCCAACAAGCCAAATTATTGGCTTTGGGCTTATCATTGGTGCTGGCGGGCGCGGTGGGCAATTTGATTGATCGGGTACGTTTGGGCTATGTAATTGACTTCTTGCATGTGCACTATGGCGATGCGTGGCATTTCCCGATTTTTAATATGGCTGATGTGGCGATTAATATTGGCGTTGCGTTGATTTTAATCGATGCGTTTTTATTAGAGTCCAAGCGTAACACCCTTTAATTTTTAGATGGATAAACAACCGCATGAATCATGACATTATTACGCCAAACGAACAAACCCGCATCAGTCAAGACGCAACCGTTGATTTGCATTTTGAGGTCAGCTTAGAAAATGGCACCGTCATCGACTCAACTTTTGAGCGTGGTGAACCTGTTCGCTTGGTGGTGGGTGATGGTAGTCTGCTTGAAGGGTTTGAGAAGGTACTTATCAACTTGACAGCCGGTGACACGCGCACCGCATCGCTGTCGCCTGATGAAGCGTTTGGTCAATGGAACCCTGACAACGTACAGACTTTTAGTCATGCGCAGTTTGCCGTGACTGGCAATCTGCCGGAAGTCGGCACCATGATGGAATTTGAAGACAAAGGCAAAACCACGCTTGTGGGTGTGGTCAGTGACGTCACTGAAGACGCCATCAAAGTGGATTTTAACCATCCATTGGCAGGTCAAAATATACTGTTTAAAGTGCAGATTTTTAGAGTGACGCCAAAAGATAGTAAAGGTATCACACTAAGCTGATATTCAACTGGCATTAAACTGACCTTAAGTTGAATGGAAGTTTTCAATAAAAAACCCCTAAAAATAAAAACCGCTGATTAACTCTCAGCGGTTTTTTACAGTCTATCAGTTAACCGTTTGGGTATCATCGTCTGCCACAGCACCCTCTTTAGCGTCTGATTGTTCTGCCAGTCTTGCACGCTGCTCAAAACGTTCGCCCGTCGCTTTAATGCCCCACACCAATTCCACAAAAGCGCGGTTATTGATGAGCGGCTCATCTTCGATAATCAAAAAATAGCCCGTTTTGTTGATCCATAAAAACACAATACTGGTATTGGGCATCAACATATCAATACTGGTAAAAAATGACACCCCATAGCCATGTACCGCCCAACCGCGCTGCTGTTGGCGTTCTAAAAAGCCATAAAAATCGGCAGCGGCTACCGATAGCGTATCTGCTTCTTGCTGAGTAAAGCCCATTTTTGCCAGACAAAAGCCTTCATCAGATGCAATCGCGACTCGGCGACTACCTGATAGACTCGCTGCTACATATTTTAAAAAATTATCCAGCTGCACGTGCGGAGCGACGACCCGCTTTTCAATGGTTTCAATCCAACCTTCTTCGATAAACATATCTAGCCAAGTATCACTATAACGCTCACCCCATTCCCGCGCCGTCATACTTTCTTCAGGGGCGAGCACCGCTTGTAAGGCTAGTTGCTGCTCTGAGGGATTGGCGCTTGAAAAACCATGCAATACCCCGGCAGGCGTTAAAATCACATAGGTGTCGTTTTGTTCTGGCATGGTGTTTTCCTTAAATTTTGATAGACGGCGAAGGTCATGTTGTATGATAGCGTTGGTGAATGCAAAAGCTCATTCATCGATTGGGTTCTAATTTATCGGGTGGGCTGCTAAATTATCGATTCGGTTAAGATTAAGCGGCTTGCTTGGCAAAATATTCTTTGGTCTCAAGCCATTTGTCATTAAAATCCCATTTGTTTTTTGACATTTCCCACCAAACCATGCTAAATGCCAATCGGTCATGACAAACAAGACAATGGTTAAAGAATTCCTCTTCAATTTCGGCAATTTGCTCGGCTTGGTCTTCAGGGTCGTCCTCTTCTTCCATGATATCTAATAACGCAGCAATCGTCGTTTGTGCCACTACTTTTGAGTCATCGGTGGACACACGCAGCTGGTGCTGATAAGTGACTATTGAAGGTGATACCAATACGCTCCAGCGCGTGGCAAGATTGCTGACTCTAAACACATACTCACCATGATTGACGCATTGGTCAAACCCTTGCAGCAGCGTTGGTGTTAGTTTTTCTCTGACTTGGTTGAGCATACGGTCACCAAAATAGGGCACGTCAAACCAACAACCATAAAACATATCGGCTAACGCACCTTGCAACGGCTCTTTTTCATCAAGCTCCATCGCTGCCATGATGCGACTGGTGTGGATATCCATGTTCATCGGTTGGTCAATCACTTGTCGACTATAGAGACGAAAACTAAGCCAATGTTTTTGAAATTTTCTACGATTACGATTCGACAATGAATACATGCTGATTCCTCAAAAAATTAGCCTAATTATATAAAAAGTTATGTGACAAGGGTGAGGTATTAATGACTAGCGCTGTGAAAAACTGCCGCATTTATCCCCTACTATACTATTAAACTGGGTAGCAATCAAAACGCTTCAGCATAAAAAAAGCGCAACTCCATCTAAACATGAATTGCGCTGTTGGGCAAGATGACAAGCTTGACTGATTAATCCAATAAGGTATCCATTAAATCAATCATAAACTCGCCGTCTTCTTGGGTCATCTTCTCAAAACCGTCGCTCATCCCCAGTTCTTGTAAGACTTGTTCGCCCTCTGCCGTGTCTTTTAGGCTTAATAAGGCATCGATAAATGGCTCACTGTCGGCAAAACTCTCTTTAACCAGTAGCACATGGCTGATATCGCTCAAATCACTTTCAATCAATACCTGCATCTGCGATAAAGTCAAGCGTGACAAGCTATGATAAACTTCAGATAAAAAGAATGCCGCATCGGCTTCGCCTTTAATCAAATTACGCGCAGCGGCTTGGTAAGTCTCGGTAACTTTCCAAGTAATGTCCGTTTCTAACAAATCCACGGCTTCTAGCAGACGAAGCCCGATCAATTTGACATCACGGTTATCTGCCATGGCAATGGTGCAGCCTACTTTTAAATCATCAAGTGCTACAATGCCGCTATCGGCTTTTGCAGCAATCACCATTTCATCAGATTTGCCCAGTGGACGAGCCACGGCACGATAACCCTGCTCCCGAATCATTGCCGCTGCGTCAAAAGGATTGGCATAGATAATATCCACGTTTTGCGCTTGGATTAAGTCATTTTGTTCATGCGCAGACGCGGGTGTCAGTAAGTGAATGTGAATGCCGGATTTTTTTTGTAGCAGTGTATTTAGCATATGCCACCCTGCAAAACGCTCAGGCGCGAAGTCAGGCGCAATGAGTAAATTAATTGTCATTAGGCTTGCTCCTCTAGCATTTTGCGATACAGTGCTTCAGCTTGCGCGATTTTGCTGCGTGATGGTTTGCGTCGTACCGAGGTATAGCCAACCGTTTCGCCATGGCGGATATTGGGCACAGCCGTTGCATACACCCAGTAGTAGCTACCATCTTTGCACAAGTTTTTGACATAGCCATGCCATTTTTTGCCCGCCTCGACTGTTTGCCACAAGTCTTTAAAGGCGGCTTTTGGCATTTGTGGATGTCGCAAAATATGATGCGGCGCGCCAATTAATTCATCACGGCTATAGCCACTGATATCCACAAAGGCATCATTAGCGTGGGTGATAATGCCATCTAAATCCACGCGTGAAACGATAAGTTTGCCATCGGGATAAGGTAGCTCGTTTTCGGTGGTATAAACGACACGACTTAAGCCATCTGAGTAAGTCAGACGATGCGCTGTGGCACCGCCAGCAGGTTTGTCCATATCGGGTAATTGTACAGATTTCATTACCTCTCCTTATAAATTTTTGATTGAGTCACGGTTGCGAATATGGGTGAAAGGCTGACAAAGTTAAGCTCTTTGTAAGTTTTAGATAAGTTTTGATAAGGCTTCAGCCGCACGCTTCATATCCAAGAACACCAGACCCAATTTGGCATTTGGTTTGGTCAAAATGGTCAATACCGCTTCTGTACCCGATGCCGACATAATCACATAGCCTTTTTCGCCTTGCACCATGACGCGCTCGATACTGCCACGCGCTAGTTCTCGACCTGCACGGTCACCGAGTGATAGTAGCGCGGCTGACATCGCACCGACACGGTCTTCATCAATGCCCGCTGGCAAGGCTGACGCAATCATCAAACCATCGGTTGAAATCAGCGCAGAAGCTTCTACGTCTGCTGAAGAGCTGTTTAGGTCATTTAAGATTTGTTGGAACATATCGGTACGCATATCAAGAACCTTTTTAGTAACTGAAGTTACGCAGCCCTTTAAAAAAGCGCTATCATAACAAAAAAAGCAGTCAGCGAGAGTAAACAAATGAACAAAGACATGATAGAACTCTACAGCGACTACCTCATC